>NZ_JBFTQI010000019.1:0-18554 GCF_056398925.1 Pedobacter sp. 01T416_2 | reverse complement strand
ATGTATTATTGGTTCAAGCTGCTGGGAATGAAAATAAAGATATAGATGTTGAAAGTAATTTTCCTTCAAGAAAATACTTAAATGGAGAAATTGCAAGTTCATATATTACAGTAGGAGCATCTGCTTTTAAAGATAACGAAACTTTAAAAGCTGGGTTCTCTAATTTTGGAAAAACAAGTGTCGATGTTTTTGCCCCAGGGGTACTTATTAATTCAACAACTCCCGAAAACACTTATAAACCGGAAAGCGGAACTAGTATGGCAGCACCAGTGGTAGTAGGTTTGGCAGCTTTAATTCGTTCTTATTATCCTAAATTAACAGCAGCTCAGGTAAAGGAAATCATTTTAAAATCGGTTGTAAAAATTAACCATAATGTAACTTCTTTAAAAGACGGAGCGCCAGTTAGTGTACCTTTCTCAGAAATTTGTGTAACGGGTGGTATTGTGAATGCTTATAACGCTTTAAAACTAGCGGCGACTTATAAGTAAAACTATTTAAGAGAAAACACCTGATTTTATTATCAACCAGAGTTCGATTATTATTTTGATAAAATGATTGCTTTATAGGTTATTGTAATAGCAAATCGTCATTGCTGTAAGGGTTTAGTAATTCGGTAACAGAATTAGTTTTGTATTAGCTAGTGATTGATTTATGCGAATAAACACGAATGATCTTACCTTAAAGCGTAATTACCTGAGCAAATACCGTTTCCTGATCACAGAATATGAACAGGTAAAAGCTGGTTTGCACGCCAATTTAAAACTTGTAAAAGACTTCTACTCTGCGCATGATACTGATGCGCAGAGTTTTTTGAAGTATTACAACAGGTTCAAGCAATCGGGCAATGAACTGGACCTGCTCCCAGCGAAGCGTGGTACTAAGTACCGTAGGTTTTCGGGACAAAAAGTGTAACCTACTTATGTCAGTTGAATCGAGGCGTAGAGTGACTCTTCGAGAAGTTACTTATTAGTCATCCGAAATATTAATGATCCACTTTTTAAGTAAGACCTTTCTAGATTTTCTTTTAGCTCTAATTTTTTTTCTTTTTGTCAATGACTTTCGGGATTAGTGTTTCTTGTTCCTTCCTAATTTTTAAGAGCCTTCCCAGCTCATCGTACTCTGTTATTTTAGTGTCTAATTCTGCGATTCTCTTTAAATCGGCTATGAATTTATTGCTTATCCGAACTTTTGCCGACCCCAGTGGGGCAAAGATTTTTTCGAAGATTTTTGCCCCATTTTTTTTCTCTTAATTTTTTGTTTTTCAGGTAGATATGTTCGGTAATTTGGTTGACCAAAAGTGTTCGATATCGGTCTCCATTGTTACCTTTTTTCAGGAAAAAGGCAGCTAACTAAGTATCTTTTCCCTTCAACACTGGAATTTTTATAAACAAAATCATTAGTGTCCGGTAAAAACTGAAATACATAATTAACCACAAAAATTTTTGGTCTAAATGATGGATAGTGATGAAAAAAGAATGGGAATGGGGCCACAAACTATCCTATTTTGTGGTAAAGATTTTTTAAATGTGCATTAGGTGATATAATGATCAGCATTTCATTATTTGCCGCTTCTTTCTTTAGTTGCTTATGATCTTCAGATTTGCCACTTAATCATAACAGCTTATGTTATTCCAGCCCGGCGCTAAAGTCGATTCCAAAATTAAAATCCAGAAGTTCTGTTGGATGGATTTTTAAACCTATTGCCAATCTCAATAATGTAATAAAACTTGGACTGGTTTCTCCATTTTCATATTTAATAATATCTCCGGTATTAACCCCGCTTCTCTTGTAAAATTCGCGATAAGAAAGTTCCTGTTTCTCTTTTAAAGATTTTAAATGCTGACCGAATCTTTTCAGGATTATTTTTTCTTTCTCACTAATCATTTTATTGCTAATAAAAATATAATTGGCAATGTCTTTTATATTTTATTTAAAATCGTCATGCAATTACTTGACATTAAGCTTTTTTTTATTTACATTTACGTAATAAAAAAATAAAACCAGTAAGGTAAAATTAAGAGTCTTGCAACCTCAAATCTCACGCCGTTGGAGCAGGACAGCAGATTTTATCCCATTTCTTATAGCGGAATTGCTATCTTTAGCTTTCCAAAATAAGAGTGGGCTTCTGCTGTAATTCCATTTCAACGTAAGGCGTGAGAAACATTATGAGGTTATGGTTTGGGAAGCCCACTTTTTCCTCTCTCCGCCAAGACTCATAACATAGGATTATGAGCAGACAAAAAATAAGTTGGATTAACTGGTTGGTACTTACTGAGGTGAGTATGCTCCAATATGTTATTTTAATTGTTCATCATTTTCAAGTATTTTTATATCAGTCCCTATTAACTTGTCCGTTTGATCGGCTTTATGCCTTGAAGCCAAAGAATCCTGAGTAGTTTTTTTGGATGGGGCAGGTTGACCTTTATGGTCGAAAATAAAATAGGTTCTTAATAATGATGGCCTGCCTCATTTTTTGTTGCTTGGAGCTTGGACCTGGTTTATTGGGATGTTTTTTGCCCATCTTTCCTCTATTTTTTGTGTTTTAAAGAATAAACGGATTTGCCGTAGTGGGATTGGTATGTCCGGATTTTGGGCCAGGGTGGGAGTTTTTCTGCCACTTAGCCTCTTCCACAATTGGGTACTTTGGGCGACTGCCTTTGATCAATTTTTAGTTTAGCATTTTTAATCCTGTTATATGAAGACCACTAGTAGTTATTTGCCGTTTTTTTTTCTCTGTTGGGCTTTTTTATATAGCTCATTGGCGGTATGGAGCATTTGGCCTATAGGTCGTAGCAGGCAGGGACTGATTAATAAAAATAAGTATGAGTCCGGGCAGGTACCGCGGAATATAGGCGGGGTGAAGTCGGGTCCGGATGATTTGACATGTTTCTGTTGTATTTATGGCAATGTGAGCTTGGTTATATATTCTTACATTGATTTTATTTCACCTTCGCTCCAAAATCCTATCAAAAATATTATTAAAGGTCCGGAATAAACCCACCTTGGCAGCCGGGGTTTTTTCGATCACTGCTGAAATCCGGTTGCCATATATTACTGTAAAGTAGTCAAACTTTGCGCTTGCTTTAATCAACTAACACTTTTTCCTAACCATCAATTCATGACTTTATCTGATTATAATTCTGGAAGCCCTTCTTTGAAAACAGCTCAACAGGTGTTGGAATTATTTTATCGACACTATAGTGATCATAAAATAAAGCTGACGTTGCTCGAGTCGTTTCAGGGTTACGCCTTGAATGATAAGAAGGGTTTTCTGGAACTTAATATCAGTGAACAGGAAGTTAGTGATGTTTTCGATGGCCTGATCGATTTGGTCACGGCCGTGCGGACGCTGATGGAACAAGGCAAGATTGAAGGAATAGGGGCATAGACGGACTTTACAGTTCAATTTCTAATTTTTTTACGTCTTAAATCAATCAAAATGAAGCTTAAATTATGCTTCCTGCTACTGCTATGCCCAGTTTTTTGGGTGCATGCCCAGGATAAAAACTTATCAGTTACCCCAGGGGCTGCAAATAATCGAGGATTAGCTATAGGGCAGCAGGCGCCGGATGTACTTATACAGAATATTTCAGGCCTCAATGGATCAGATAAAACGCCGGTAGCCCTGCCGCTTTCAGCCTTTAAGGGCAAACTGCTCATCGTGGATTTCTGGGCAACATGGTGTGCGCCCTGTATTGCCATGATTCCTAAAATGGAGGCCTTACAGGAAGAATTTAACGGCCGTGTGCAGTTCCTCCCGGTAGCTTATCAGTCCTTTAAAGAGGTCGATGCCTTTTATAAAAAGCTGCAGCAGCAGACCGGTAAATCTGTGTCGCTGCCGATGGTTACAGCAGATACGACACTGGTCCGGCTTTTTCCCCATCAGACCCTCCCGCATTATGTATGGATAGGCGGGGATGGTGTTGTAAAGGCCATAACCGACCGGCAGGCGATCTCTGCTGAAAATATAAAAGCCTTATTAGCCGCAGGATCGTTAGAACTGAAAGTTAAAAAGGATGAGAAAATGCTTTATGATACCAGTAAGCCTTTGTTTTTTGAGGGAGAGGATCTCGATAACGGTATTTTTCGATCTCAGCTTTCAGGTTATATCACCAATATCGGCCGCGGGATCTATAAAGACGTAGACGTACAATCAGGAGGACCTGTGAGACGCATTACCGGGCGTAACCTGACCATTCCCGAACTGTTCCGGATAGCCTATAAAAAAGAAAAAAAAGAAACGGTGCTCGAAGATGGACTGGTGGAAGAATTTGAGCCCAAAAAGCTAGTCAGCGCAGATTTTCTGGACTGGTTGAAGCAGGGCAGGGGATATTGTTATGAGCTCATGATTAACCAGCAATCCAGCGCTCGGACATATGCCTTGATGCAGGATGAGCTCAAGGGATTTTTCTCGGATTACCGGGTAGGACTGGAAAAAAGGAAAGTAAAGGCGCTGGCATTGGTGCGCACCTCTTCAACAGATAAACTCCGTACCTCGGGTGGGCAGCCCTCGGTTTACGTAGACGGCTTTGGATGCAAATTAACGAGTTGCTTCCTCTCTGTTTTCATTGAAAGGTTACAGGTTCCGTTACAAGGGAATCCACTTCCGATGATTGACCAGACCGGATATACAGGCATGGTTGACCTGGAGTTCACGGCCAATACGGGCAGTATTGAGCAGATCAATAAAGCGCTCGCCCGCTATGACCTGCGCTTTGTTGAAAAGCCTGCAGAGATCGAAATGCTCATTATCCGTAAACGCTAACGCACAAATTTTAATTATGAAGAAAATTATTATACTATATCTCGCTACGCTGTTTCTGCTTTACAGTTTACCGCTCAATGCCCAACAGCCCATAAAAGAAATAAAGGGCAAAGTTGTGGCGGCTGACGGGCGGATTCCCCTGATTGGAGCCACCGTTAAAATGGAAGAATCCGGTGAGGCGGTCCTGACTGACCAGACGGGAAGTTTCGCTTTAAAGACCACACTTTCCGGCGTCAACCTACAGGTAACCTATCTTGGCTATCAGCAGGTGAGCCTGAAGGTATCCGCTAACGATAAGCCGGTCTTGATTATACTGGCTGCTGCAACAGCACAATTAAATGAAGTGGTCGTTTCTACCGGTTATCAGACTCTGCCTGCCGGCAGGGCCACAGGATCTTTTGTTCAGGTGGATAACAAACTGCTCAACCGCAGGGTGAGCACAGGCGTGCTGGAACGGCTGGAAGATGTCACTCCTGGCCTGCTTTTCAACAAAGGCAKGTCGGCAGGGGCGGGCCTGATTAGTGTGCGGGGACAAAATACCATATATGGCAATTCCAGTCCATTGATTGTACTGGATAATTTTCCATATGATGGGGATATCAATAATATTAATCCCAATGATGTAGAGAGCATTTCAGTGCTCAAGGATGCTGCTGCGGCTTCCATCTGGGGTTCCCGTGCCGGAAACGGTGTGATTGTGATTACAACCAAAAAAGGACGTTATAGCCAGCCCCTGAAAGTCGGCTTTAATGCCAATGCGACAATGGGTGATAAACCAGATATTTTTTATCAGCCCAGGATGTCTGCTGCAGATTTCATAGGCGTCGAAAAAGCACTTTTTGACAAAGGCTTTTACCTTAATGCCGAAACTGGCTTTAATAATCCCGCGATAACGCCGGTAGTGGAACTGCTGATTGCCCGCAGGGATGGTAAAATCTCAGCGGATCAGGCTGATGCGCAGATTAGTGCTTTAGCTTCAAATGATGTGCGGAATGACTTTGACAACTATTTTTACCGTAAAAGTATTAACCAGCAGTATGCCCTGAATTTTAGTGGTGGCAGCGAAATCCAGCGCTTTAACCTGTCGGGAGGATATGACCATAACCAGGATAACCTGGTAGGAAACGGTTTTGACCGCTATACCTTTAACGGCGGACAGTCCATCAACTTACTTAGTAAAAAACTGGAAATAACGACTGGATTTTATTATACCCAGAGCAATACTGTTACCAACAATCCCGGGACAAGCCTGATCGGACTCAACACCGGTAACGGCCCTTCGCTATATCCCTATGCCAGGCTTGTCGATGCCGCGGGAAATCCCATTGCAATCACGCACGACTACCGGCAGCGTTTCGTTCAGTCCGCGCAGCAACAGGGATTGCTCGACTGGAGCTATAAGCCCCTGGAAGAAATCTTCCTGGCGGATAAAACCCGCAAACTGATCGATTACCGGTTGAATTTTGGCGCCAGTTATAAAATCAAGCCTTATCTTTCGCTGTCCTTACTTTATCAGTATGGACAGAGTATCGCTAACGGGCGGAACCTGCGGAGCGAAAAAACCTATTTTACCCGGAACCTGATCAACAATTTTTCGGCAGTTGATGCTAACGGAAAACTCACTAACTCCATTCCCCGCGGCGCAATACTCGATCTGAATGACCTCACCGCCACCAGTCAAAGCATTAGGGGCCAGCTGAATTTTAACCGTCAATGGAATGATAAACATAGTCTCACGGCCATTGCAGGATATGAACTTCGTGATTTCCATACGGTGGGGAACAGCAACCGCTCCTATGGTTATGACGACAGCCATGCAACTGCTTTAGGGGTCGATTACCTCAGCCAGTTTCCCCAGTATGCAATCCCCGGTTCGCTGGCAGCTATCCCGTTTTATAACAGCATGACCGATCTGACCGACCGCAATATTTCTTATTACTCGAATGCGGCCTATACCTACCTTGACCGCTATACCCTGTCTGCCAGTGCAAGGCTCGACCGGAGTAACCTGTTCGGGGTAAAAACCAATCAACAGGGGGTGCCCCTTTATTCCGCGGGACTCGCCTGGAATATTGATCAAGAACCTTTTTACGGCCTCGAGTGGCTACCCTATTTAAAAATGAGGCTGACCTACGGCTACAATGGCAATGTGAATAAAAGCCTTTCTGCCTTCACAACAGCGCTATACGGCACAGGCAATGCCATCAATACCGTATATGCGCAGGTCATCAATCCGCCAAACCCCGAGCTGAGGTGGGAACGTGTACGACTGATCAACATCGGGATCGATTTTGCGGGGAGGAACAACCGCATCAGCGGCACCATAGAGCCTTACCTCAAGCGGGGTATCGATCTGATCGGGGATATTGCCTTTGCACCCTCCTCGGGCATCACTACCTTTCGGGGCAATACGGCAAATACACGTGGCGCAGGCATCGACCTTAGTTTAAACAGCCAGAATCTGGCCGGTGARTTCAAATGGCAGACCAGTTTCTTTTTTAGCTATGTAAAGGATAAGGTTGTGGATTACGCGCTCCAGCAACCGGCAGTTAGATATGCACAGTTTTCCGACAGTGAAGTTTATCCTTTACAGGGGAAACCCTTTTATGCCGTATACAGTTATGCCTTCGCAGGCCTCGATCCACAGAACGGCGACCCTCAGGGTTATCTCGGCGACAAAATAAGCAAAGATTATGGGCAGTTGTTGTCTTCAGCGACCGCAGATAACTTGATTTACAGTGGCCCTGCCCGGCCGGTAAGCTACGGCGCCCTGCGGAACACATTCAGCTACAGGCAATTTTCCTTTTCTGCAAATATCAGCTATCGCCTGGGCTACTATTTCAGGCAGCCGGGCATTTTTTACGCCAGCATTCTTTCCGGACAGGGTTACTTTCAGGGCAGGTATAGCGAGCGCTGGCAGAAGCCTGGAGATGAACTGATCACCACCATCCCTTCGATGCCTGCCGGCATTAATGCGGCAAGGGACAGTTTCTATAATTTTTCTACCACAACGGTACAAAAGGCAGATAATATCCGCCTGCAGGACATTAGCCTTGCTTACGAGTTTGGTAAAAACGTATTGCAGCGGCTTGCACTCAGTAAACTGCAGGTCTATCTCTATGCCAATAACATCGGGATCATCTGGAAGTCAACCAAAACCCATTTTGACCCAGATTATCCCACTGCTGATTACCCGCCCGCCCGCACGGTTGCTGTAGGCATTAAAGCTGATTTTTAAAATGATGATAACGAAACTGACTATTATGAAAACAATATTTTTACTGATGGGTCTTTTGCTCTCCGGCCTGCTTTTTAGTTCCTGCCAAAAGGAATTCCTGGATAAAAAGCCTGATAAGGCACTACTCATTCCCACAACCCTGGACGATTTTAATGCCTTAATGGATAACCTGACCATATTCAACACCAGCCCCTCGCTGCAGGAAATTTCAGCTGATGACTATTACGCCAATGATGCCGGCGTGGCTGGGTTCACCACGATGGTCCAAAAAAATAGCTACCTGTGGGCTGAAGATCTCTATCAGAACCAGACTTGTGCAGACTGGAACCTTCCTTATCAACAGATCTTTTATGCCAATATCATATTAGATGGTCTGAAGGATCTGGAAGGGGCAGAAGGTTCGAAGACCAACTGGAACACCACTAAAGGAAGYGCACTTTTCCACCGGGCATTTGCTTTTTATAACCTGATGCAGTTGTTTTCCAAGACCTATGACAAGAACACGGCCGGCTTAGATCTGGGAATACCCCTGCGCCTCACTCCAGATGTGAATGCGAAGGGGGGAAGGGCTTCCGTGCAGCAGGTATATGACCAACTCATCAGTGACCTCGTAGAGGCAGAAAAGTTATTGCCCCAGCTGACGCAGTTCAAAAGCCGTCCCTCAAAGGCTGCAGCGAATGCACTATTAGCTCGGGTATACCTGAATATGGAAAATTATGAACTGGCTGGTAAATATGCGGCAGCATCTCTTGCGCTTAACCATTCTCTGCTGGATTACAATACCATCAGCCAGACCGCAACCAATCCATTTCCCTCTTCTCCGGCAGCAGATAATCCCGAGGTAATCTTTTATGATAAACTCATACCTTATGGATTTAGCTCCTCTACCAGGACCACGGTAGCAGATGAGTTATACCAGCTTTATGCAGACAAGGATTTGAGAAAAAGCATATTCTTTGCAGGCCCCGCGCCTTTTTATTTCAAGGGGCGGTATACAGGCTTCCGCCTGCAGCTTTTTGGGGGATTGTGTGTGGATGAGATGTACCTCATCCGCGCCGAATCATTGGCAAGGATGGGCAGTTTTGCCGAGGCGATGCAAGAACTGAACACCCTGCTGGTTACGCGCTGGGCCAAAGGGACCTACCAGCTCCTGAGTGCGAACGACGCAGAAGAGGCCCTGAAGATTATACTTAAAGAAAGACGTAAGGAACTCGCCTTCAGGGGACTCCGCTGGGGAGACCTCAGGCGGCTCAATAAAGATCCGCGCTTTGCAAAAAGTATAATCCGCACGGTTTCAGGGCAGGTATTCACATTAATCGCTGGTGATAAACGTTATGTGCTGCCCATTCCGGCTGAAGAAATATCCGCCAGCGGGATTCCGCAGAATGAGCGGTAAATAAAAAAGCAACCGGCGCGATGCCGGTTGCTGGTTCAAAAGGTTAATCAGATACTACTGTGAAAAATTGCCAAGTTCCTGCTCGATGTAGCCGATTGGATTGACATTGGGATTTTGACCTGCTGGATAGGTGCGGGTACAAGTGTTGTCGGAGGATTCGCAGCTGTAGTCGCCAGTTACCTCTTCATAAGAGGTGCCATTGAAACCCCATTTAACATTGGCTTTTTGAGCAGTAGATGCTACTGCTACGCCTGTTCCAAGTAGGAAGGCGATAGCAGCAAAGTTTAATTTGATCCTTTTCATAGGAAACGAATGCTTTATTACATCAAAAAACATTCAGAAAAACTTTAGTGAAAAAATGATGCTTACTCTTTTCGCAGGTTTTCAGCTGGCCCTGTTTGGTCGTTGGTGATGATGTTGAACGTATTCAATCCTTTCCTTTCAGCGGTATAGAGGTACAAAGCGAGAAGGTTGAGGATCAGAAAGAAACTGTTGAATATTAGATGTGTGGTCCAGCCCATTTGGTTCAGAATGCCCCCACATGAACAGGGAACCCTGTCCCAGAAATGAAGCATGACCATGGCGATGTAGGATGTGAAGGCCAGTAGCAGTGCAGATGAGAACAACAGACCAGATATGATGGTCCGCTTGAAACACAGCAGCAGCGCAGTGATGATTTCGGCAGGGATCAAAAAATACAGTAGGAAATCAGCAAGCCAGCTGGGAAAAGATTGGTTGTGAAGCTGCTGGTCAAAGTCTGAAAAAGTTAGCAGCTTACTCAAAGCAGCATAAACAAATAGCAGTACGAGCAACGGTGGAACGGTTGATTTTAAAATTGCCTTCATGGTAAAAGAATTATGAAACGAATTAACGGTGAATAGAAAAGCCAAAACAGTATGAGATGGGTATTATACCCTTTAAAGTGATAAATTGATGAAAGAAAGCAGGTCAATGGTCTACCGGTTTTTACCGCAGTTGTTTTTACGGGCACCGTACTATAGCTTTACCGGCTATGATCTCTCGCGGTTGCCTGAAGTGTTGCAGGAACAGGCTTTCCGCAATGCAGTTTTTTTGGCGAGCGCAGCGTTTTATGCCTTACTTGAAAAAAAGGAATTTGATTTCGATAAATTAGCAGACAAGGAAAAACATACCCTTTATAAATATTATAACCGGATGTGCTTCAGGCCAACCCCTTTTGGAAGCTTCTCCTCCTTTACTTTACTTCATTGGGGAATCGGTGGTCAGATCAGGCTTGCCGGAAGCGATGAGTCGATCCTTCATTTGTTGCCTGATCAGGAATTTTTAAGGAAACTGAAGAACAGGGCGGAGGCTGATCTGTCAGACGGATTGATGGTCAACCCCGCGCTGTACCGGTTTAATGACGTTTTCCGCTACACCAAATCATCTTTAGATGATAAGGGGAGGTTTAGCTTTTCCTTGGAAGGGATTGCAGCCGTAAAATTCAATGTACAGCTGTTTTCATTTTTATCTTCAAAGAAGACTTCCAAAAACATCCTCTTGACGTGGATTATGGAGCACAGTGAGTGCTCAGATGCAGAAGCGGAAGAATACATCCAATTTCTGCTTGACGCCGGAGCGGTTTTCAATGGCACTCAGGGCAAAGTAATCAGTAATGAGATCATTGAGAACTTCTTTGGATTACCTAGCTGGAACGGTTTCTGGAAAAATTATACGATGATTCCTATATCGGGTGAAGCATCCCTATCGGCTTTGGCCGGGGAAATCGGAAAAATTGCAAAGGAAAATAAACCTTTTGGACAGCCATTTTATGCAGCCCTGGAAAGGCCGAACAAAACTGGGGGACCAAATAGCACTGAACAGGAAGAACTGTCCAAAGCTGTCCATGTGCTGCAGTTATTGGCAAATGCTGAGCAGCCTGCTGATCTGTCGCGTTTTATCCGTGACTTCCGTGCCCGCTTTGATCAGGAAAGGGTGCCTTTACTGCTAGCCTTAGATCCCGACGGGGGATTGCATTATGGCGAGATGGAGCCATCCATGCCTGATCACGATATCCTGGAGAATATTCCTTTCCCCGTGCCGGAAGATGAAAATAGAACACTTGGATGGCATGCCTCACAGCAGTTTATCTTCAAACTCTGGATAGGGGACACCCTTCGCGATCCCTGGGCGCCCCTTCAGATCAGCGAAGATGATTTGATTAAACTGGAAAATCATAAAAAGGTAGTATTGCCTATGCCCCAGACGCAGGCGCTCATGTACCGCTCGACGGGCGAACACCTGATCATCGAAAGTTCGGGCGGTGTAACTGCCGCTTCGCTGATCGGAAGGTTCTCTTGCTTTAGTGACCCGGTACACCAGTTTTGCCGCGAGCTTGCCGCAAAGGAAACTACAGCAAACCCGGAAGTTGTTTTTGCCGACATTGCACAGCAGTCTGATAGCCATGTGGATAATATCAATCGCCGTAAGCCCATTTATTCACACGAGATACCCCTGAACGTATCTCCTTCGCAGCCAGTTGAAAAACTGGTTCTGCCAGGCGAACTCATGCTTTCTCTTAAAGGCGGTGAATTGATATTAGAGTCGTCTAAGTTGAACAAAAGAGTAATTCCCCGTCTGGCGACCGCCTATAACTTTCGGAATAACCACTCGCCGGTTTTCCGGTTGTTGTGTGACCTGCAATTTCAGGGTGTACAGGCAGGACTTTCATTTAGCCTGGAAAACTTTTTTCCGGGCCTTACTTTTTATCCACGGGTCTGTTGCGGAAGGGTGATCCTCTGTCTGGCGAAATGGAATTTTAAGGAGTCAGACATAAAGCATTTATCCGTAGGGGACAATACTGATCCCATCAAAACCCTGGATGGTTTTCGCAGAAAGCACCACCTGCCCCGGTACATCACCATAGGGGCAACAGACCAGCAGTTGGTTTTTGATCTGGCCAATTCCACCGAGGCAAGGTTTTTTCTGCAGTGCATTGACGGTTTAAAGCGGATAACCATTCAGGAATATTTATTGCCTGATCGTTCCGTTCTGTCCGGTAAAAAGCCACTTGCGGGGCAGATGATTGCTTTTCTTGCCCACGGGAATAATATTTATAAACCTTCAAAAAAGGAAAATATCACTGTTTACGGTGAAAAGCAACGCGACTTTTTAATGGGGAGTAACTGGCTTTACCTTAAAATTTTCTGCATTCCACGCGCTTCGGATGAAATCCTTAGTAGGGTGATTTTCCCATTCATCAAAGGACAGAAGAAGCGGATCAAAAACTGGTTTTTCATCCGTTACAGCGATAAAGGCTATCATCTGCGTCTGCGCATACAGGCGGAGGAAGATGATCTTGGCGCGATACTCGTCGCCTTGCGTAAAAAAATTGAATCATCCGGACATGATAAACTCATCCGGGATTTCCAGGGAGATACTTACCGGAGAGAAATCGAACGATATGGGCCCGATCTCATTTCACATGTTGAAGAACTTTTTTGCGCGGGAAGCCATCTTACTGTCCTTGCGTTAACTTTAAAGGGGAACAATTTTTTCGAACCTAGCGAGTTTGAACTGGCCTTGCTAACTGCCCATCGCATGATCAGTTGCTTTTTTCCATCTCTGATTGATTCCCTGGATTACCTTGGTAAGGTGACGGATCAGTTTATGGCAGAGTTCAGGGCAGATAAAACGCTTAAAGTCGCAATGGATGAGAAATACCGGCAGAAGAAATTAATGATAGCGGACTTGCTGGAAAGTAAAGCATTATCAAAGCATCTTTCGCCACTGTTAAAGCAGATGTCTGTTTTGGATGGGCTTACAAGAAGCTATTCAAATGATAATAGAATGGAGCTTTTGGCTGACCTGGTGCATATGCAACTGAACCGGACGTTCTCCGTTAGACAAAGGCAACAGGAGTTGCTCGTTTACTATTGCCTGCAAAAATATGCCGGCTCACGTTTGGCCCGCGAAAAGACTTCAGTCTAGTGATCACTTTTGTCTCTTTTACTGACGAGTAGAGCCGGCTGGATTTTTTCCCGGAACGCGGTACGGTAAGTCCCTCCAATCGGAATACTCACCTCTCCGCTTAGTCTTACCTGGGCGTATTCTAACGAATGAATAGCTGCATGGTTGACGATATAAGACTGATGGATCCTGGAAAAACCTTCAACAGGTAACTTGGAAAGGACTTCCGCTAAAGTGAGGTAAGTAGTTACTTTTTCATCATTCATATGGATAATGATATAGTTGCCTATATTTTCGATATAACGGATCTCTGCGATAGTGATCCGGTTAAATTTTCCTTTAATGTTGCTTTTGATGAAAAAAAATGGGCTAGCTGTGATTTGGTTGGTCTGACTGGTGAGATTTGAACGCACCCTGGTAACTGCCTTTAAAAACCTGGCGTAATTGATGGGCTTTAACAGGTAATCTACTGCATCTTTTTCAAACGCTTCCGGTGCGTACTCCCGGTAGGAGGTTGTGAAAATAATGTTGCTCGCTGAACCTATAAGGTCTGCCACATCAAGGCCATTGAGCTGTGGCATATCGACATCTAAAAGAACAATATCGGGTGTTGGGATAGTACATAATTCTTCCAGCGCTAAAAGCGGGTTGGTGGAGCTGCCAACCAGTTCCAGGCCTGGGGTTTGATTGATGTACTTATCGAGTACTTCAATTGAATGATATTCATCATCAATAATATAGCAGGTTAAACTCATAATTTAAGGGTTAAAGTGAGTTCGTAAAATTCGCCAGGCTCGTTGATTTCCAGCTTATAGTTGTCTTTATAAAATGAATCCATGCGGAGCCGGATGTTCTGCAGACCYARTGCTTTTCGCTGACGGRGATGTCCGTTCTTTGATTTTTTTAAGTTTCTGCTGTGAAAAGTTAACTGACCGTTTTCATCCGTAAACAGTTTGAGCAAAGCTGGCGAATCGGATTCGGCTAAATTTCCATGTTTAAATATATTTTCAGTCAACGTAAGCAGGATCAGCGGAATTATTTTATAACGRCTGAAATCACCATGCAGTTCCGGCTTAAGATATAGAGGTTCTTTAAACCTGTAGCGGTTGATCGCGATGAGGTTTTCAATCTGCTCAACTTCTCTATCCAGTTTGATTTTTCCATCCGGACCAGCTTCTTCCAGGCTGAAACGCATAATCTCCGATAGGAGCCAAATGCAATTAGCGGCATCATCGGAATATTTTTGTGTGCTGTTGTAAACAAAGTTTAGCGCATTGAAGAGCATATGAGGGTTAATCTGTTGTTGAAGATAGGCATTACGGGACTTGGTAAGCTGGGTTTCCAGCTCTGCCTTTTCTTTTTCAATAATTAACTGTCGCTTTTCAGCTTCCGCAGCCTGCCGACGAAAATAGGATATATGACCTGCAGCCCAATAAAACATGGCCAAAATAGAGAAGTATAATGCTCTCATGATATTTCGCTGCAAGAAACCTTCTATATAAATGATGGAATTGGATGGGTTAGCAGGCGAACTACTAACCAAATAGTCAGCAACAGATTTAGTTATCATGTATAGGCTGAGCAATAATAGGTAACCTGCAATGCCTTTGAAATATCGACGTTTCCTTTCTTCGAAAACATAATCCAATAATGTTGCAAAAAGATAAAAGAATGAAATATTGATAGCGTAAAAAACTAAATAAATGTAAAGTTTTTCTAGGGTTCCTAAGGCAATATAGACCATTGTCAGTTCATAGGTGATAAACAATGTCCAGCAGATAATATGTATTAGAAAATATTTTTTTGAAAATTTTGTTACTTCTAGGTTTAACATATTCTGTGCTATGAACGCTTTTTTTACTCCCAAACTGTATGAATCTGTAATAAAGATTTTTGCAACTTCACAAAGCCTTAATTTACCATAAAAAATATAAAATCATGAAAATTTCAATTAAACTTCCCGAGAAAAAAACTATCGCAGTGAGCAATTTTAAATCAATTGTTGGTAAGTTCAAAAATCCTGAAACTGATACGACCAGTATTACCACCAGCATAACCAGTACCCATTTGTTAAAAAATTAGTTACAAAGGTATTGGATTGATTACACCTGATGCTTAAAAATGAACTACATGATATCGAGGAACTGCTGTCTGCCTGGGGAAATTCAAGTAACGATATTGCAGTAGAATCGACTTTCCAATCAAAATCTCAACAACTTTTTGAAGGATGGAAAATGATGGCTTTCTCGGAGATTTCTGATAAAAGCTTAAGGCGTTATTTTTATTATCAGCTTGAGGGTATCCTGAAAATTTCGGATACCCTTTGTAAAATGCCGGAGATTGAAATTTCTAATAAACTACATGATTATCTTCTATTCCTGCTTGATCATTTAAAGCAATACTTTTCGAACTATTTCAATCGAGATGCTGTGGCACCTGCCGCTTTTCATAAACGTTTAGTTAATCAATCAGGCGCAGATATTCACCTGGTGAAAACAAATCTTAAAAACGCGAAAATAAACTCGGGGTTGAAAATTTTGATCTTAAACTGGGTAGATGAGATGTCAGCAGACAACAACGCAAGGCGGTATTCTTTTGGTACACTAGACTATTATAAGTATGTTATCAAGCAAATGATTTTGGTTGATACACTCCCCGACGAGACAGAAAACAATCTCATCTTTTATCTTTCTGGTGTGAATTTTAATCATCTTTCTTTTTTTGTTTACCGACAACGGAAGATCCGTCAAGAATTGGAAGCTTTTATTTGTTTAGACGACAAAATCAACTATCTACATAATCAAAAGGCTACGGTGGCATCTGTTCCTGAAGTGAAACATATAGCTTATAATATTTCATGGCCATCTCTAAAAACTATGTTGGGAGACTGGCTCCAGGAAGAAATTCTGGTAACAAAAAAGTCTTTGAGCAAGGGGAGCGAAATTGCTGTTCCAAAAATACCACTGGAAATGTCAGTTGCACACCTGTCCTGCCTGATTCGTTTACTGTACGAAGAAAGTGTCTTCGCCACTCAAAACCTTCAGTTCATTTTTAAATGTTTCGCTGGTCACTGTCAAAGTAAAAGACAAGCTGTTATTTCTCCTGGAAGCCTCAGTAAAGAATTTTACAGTATTGACCAGCATACTGCCGCACGTGTGCGGGATCTATTACAGCGCATGGTGCTGCGGATCAACCGTAATTTTTTTCCTATGGCCGTTGCAATAAATGCAACAGTCCTCTCTTATCTAAGTATGTGCTGAGTTCACCCAGCCAGTTATAGCTAAACCCTTCTTTATTTATCAGTCGTTCAGGCAAAAGAGATGTGATGTCGTTCAATGTGCTGAAATGCATTGAACGACAAGCTTTACAGAATTCAGCACTAAAACCAAGCCTGTCAATAGGGGTCTGTAATAATTCCTCCTTTTCCATATATTTTTTAATATCTGCAGCTTTATAAAGATAATAAATTTGTTTCTAATAAGATGTATCTATTGTGATGTTTCTTTTTAGAAGTACCTCTCTCGCATCATTTTGGTTTACTTTACGTTATGAGTAGAGCCAAAAACGAAGAGGAGAGCGAGCACATAAAGGAAGTTTTGAAATTGGTCGGAGCACGGATTCGTTCCCTTAGAGAAGCGAAAGGGGAACGGAACTATGAAAAATTTGCCTTTAAACATGACCTTAACCGTACGCAGCTCTGGCGCTATGAAAATGGTGAAGATCTGTATTTCTCATCTTTGTTGAAAGTGCTTTCAGCATTGGATATTACCCTTGCTGAGTTCTTTAGCGACGGGTTTGATCAATCCGCTAAGTAAGTATATATAGTAAAGCAAGCAGCAATAAAAAAACTCGGCGTATTTATCTTTCTGATCCTATTCATTTAGATTTCACTTATCCATTGGGTGCAGCAGTCATCCGAATTGCTCAAGAATGCCTAGTCACTTTCCTCAACTTGACTGATTTTACCGATAAGTTAGATTGTGATGAATAATATCAAACTTTATTTTCTATTTCTTACTTTAAATTATTTTGGCTTTGGGTCATGGGCTCAAATTCTCGATAAACCAATGGAATTATTAAATTTATTTATTGACAAAAAAGTGCCATTGATTTTATCAAATCTCATTGTAGGGATTTTAGAACCTTTAACGGATACACAAAAACATTTCTCTCGATTTGATATTGTTGGCCAGTTACTTTATTTGAAAAAAAAGGTATGGACCACCGTTGTCAAGAATTTGCGATTTAGAGGACAGTTTATCCATTCCTGTTCCGGTAGGGTAAAATCCGACAGCTTGTGTGATGGTTGTGGCTCCACTTGTTTTGCTCAAAGAAATAGCCACATGGCCGAAACTGTTAGCGCCGACATTAAAAGAGGTTCCAGGCTGCGGTTCAACAACATACACCCTTACTACAAATGCTGCATTTGTACTTGGGATCTTTGAAAAACATTCCATCATCTCTCTGGGATTGACAGGGTTTTTGTCCTCTCCCGGAAGGTTCGATGGGGCAGGGGGAGATGATGTGTAGGTGTTTCCTCCGCCACCACCCGATGATCCCGAAGAGCCGTCGATTGGGATCATTTTATGAAGTACGCAGGGGAGGTGATGTCGATGCTTCCGCATCACCTTGTGCCGGTACTTGCGGTAATTGCCACCATTTTGGAAGGATTATTCGGACTGCTCTTACTGGCCGGTTTGTTTACTCGGGCTGCTGCGATGGGGAGCGGACTGTTGAGCTTATGCTTTGCGCTTTGTATGGCCCTCTCATTTGGCATTGAATCTCCGATAGGCTATTCTGTTTTTACGCTGAGCGCGGCGAGTTTCCTTCTTGCTCTTCAGCCCAACTGTTTTTGGAGCCTGGACGGATCCTCTTTATTCCGCCACGTTCTTAAACGGTCGGGAGCCATTTGGTTGTTTTAATTCAAGGTGATTGCCAATTGCATCTCAAAGTGGTTCCCTTTGGTCCCATATGCAAAATCATAACGCCGCGTATAAGCCCGTTTCGATGTAATGATTTTGAAGACCTGCTACAATTCCATTATTTACGGCGCTGGTCTGAAGTACAACCAAACGGCTTTTGACCTTTGTACAGCATTTGCAAAGATGGGGGCAGATGCACTGAATTAGCAGGATTTAAATTTTGTTATTGGTCAGCTTTGGACACAAAAACTTGAAGCGGACCCGAGTCTGCGTTGCCAAGCTGATGATTATGGGGTTGGCCTGATG
>NZ_JBFTQI010000018.1:0-27860 GCF_056398925.1 Pedobacter sp. 01T416_2 | reverse complement strand
TTTAGGCGCCATGTGGTCTTCATCATTCAATGGCAATAAAATCCGCTTCATCAGCTCACTATCATCAGCTTTACCCTTTACCAGGGTGTGTCCATCTTCTCCACCTTTTAAAATATATGCTTCTTGATCTAACCTAAGCTTGCCTTTCTGCTTTTCGCTGCCATGGCAACTATAACACCTATTTTGAAAGAGTGGTTGAATAGCATTTTGGTAAACAAAGGCTTCCTGAACATTGGGAATTGGTGGTATGGCTGCACCACCTTTTGTACTGCCCGATTTTAACGGTGCGGTTAAATAATCAGAACCATGGGTTAAAGAACCGCCTAAATGCCCCGTAATTGAAATGAGCACGATGAGAACCACCGCTATTGTACCTAGTATGGCATTTGATTTAACCTTTTGGTAAATAATCCACAATATAAAAGATAAAACAGCAACACTGATTCCCATCCATTGGTGATTACTCACGAGTTTCCCGTCATAATCGCCGCCATTGGCCAATAAATAACCAGTAATGCAAGATACTACAGCACTTAACGCACCCAGAAGCAGCATAATAGGAATGGCTGGTTTTAGGTTGATAAACTTTGCAGCAAATGATAAGAGAATACATATACAGCCAAGTAACAAAATTCCGATAGGAAGGTGGACAAAAACTGGGTGAAAGCGGCCGAAAAACTCTAACATCTTATTGATATCTCTTTCTTAATAAATTCATCATGTAAACATTTATTGCCCATTGATCGGCAAGGGGTTGGCGCGTGTAAGGCAAGGTAGGCATATAATCAGCCGGGCCAAATTCGGTAAGAATGGTTATACGCTCGCCGTTTTTCTTTTTGCGTGCTATAATTTTATCCCACCAGGCCAGGTGTGCTTCTACCACTTTTGCCCATTCTGGTGCCCGTGGATCATTTACCTGTGGTCCTTCGGGGTGCCCAACCCGCGAGTGGATATGTTCTGCCTTTTCTAAAATAAAATCGATGGTCTGTTTCTGGTCAGATAATAAACTTTCGTGCACATTGCACCAATGCGAAATATCTAAGGTGAATTTCAATTCTGGATTTTTCTCAGCAAAATTTTTGGCAATATGTGCAGCAAACATCATACGGCTACGATGCGTTTCGTGATAAACGGGTATGCCCGACGATTTGCTCTTGGCCGTTGCGTAATCGATAATCTGTTTATTTTCTTCGTAAGTGAAATAATCTTTTCCCGAATGGCAATTGATGTAAACAGGTTTTTGATAAGTATTGGCACAAATAGCATCTAAACTTTTTTTGAAAGAAGCTAAGTGCTCAGTTATGTTCGACTGCGATCCGGCGCATAAAAATCCGATTTCCAGTTTATATTTCTTAACCGCATCAAAAAGTTCTTTTACCGCTTTGTCCTCACCAGGCCACCATACTTCAATGCCTTCATATCCTTCTTTTTTGGCTGCTGCGCAAAACTCATCTCTTGTGCCTCCAAAACCCCAATYGGTTTGCATAAATAATAGTTCGTAGCCAGCTTTTGCTTTTATATTTTTAAGTTCGTTGGCACTCATGTTTTGGACGGGGGCCAAAATTGATGCTGCCGTTACAACAGCTGTATTTTGTAAGAATTTCCTTCTGGTTTGGTTCATTGGTTCACTTGTTGTTGGTTCATTTGTAGATTGGGCATTAGTTTATTGGTAATTGCCAATTGAAAATTGGTCATTGGGTTAGTCGGTTAATAGACTGTGAACTCAGGACTTCCGACTCCTGAGTTAAGCTACAATCTCTGATATCACCTTACCTGCCACATCGGTTAACCTAAATGGCCGTCCCTGGAAAGGATAGGTAAATTGTTCGTGATCGAAGCCCAACTGGTTTAAAATAGTGGCTTGAATATCAAAAGCATCAACTTTTCCGCTTACGGCACTATAGCCAATTTCATCTGTTTCGCCGTGTGTAAATCCTTTTTTCACACCTCCGCCGGCCATCCATATGGTAAATGCTTCTGTATGGTGATCTCTACCTTTAAATGGATTTTGAATACCATTTCTGTTCTCCATCATTGGCGTACGCCCGAATTCACCGCCCCAAACAACCAGGGTTTCTTCTAATAAACCGCGTTGTTTCAAATCGAGTAATAAAGCTGTAATTGGCCTGTCAATGGTTCTGCATTTATTCTTCAGTCCGATGTTAAGTGAGTTGTTTGGATTATCGCCGTGCGCATCCCATCCCCAGTCGAATAACTGCACATAACGTACCCCTTTTTCTACCAGTTTACGGGCAAGTAACACATTATTGGCAAAACAAGCTTTACCTGGTTGTGTACCATACATTTCGTGGATGTAGGCTGGTTCATCATTGATGTTCATCACCTCTGGTGCCGATATCTGCATGCGGTAAGCCATTTCATACTGTGCTATCCGCGATAAAATTTCAGGATCGTTATACTCTTGATATTGCTGCTCGTTAGCTTTATTAATGGCTTCGATAGACGCTTTTCTCAAGTCCCGGTTCATTCCATCCGGATCTTTTATAAACAGTACCGGATCTCCCTCACTTCTACATTGTACACCCTGATAAACGGAGGGCAAGAAACCACTTCCCCAAACACTTTTTCCCGCATCGGGGAAACTACCGCCACTGGTAAGCACTACATATCCCGGTAAATTCTGGTTTTCTGATCCTAAACCGTAGGTTACCCAGCTGCCCATACTTGGCCTGCCCAATCGCGGTGAACCTGTATGTACCAACAACTGCGCCGGAGCATGGTTAAATTGATCTGTTTTTACAGCTTTCAAAAAGCTTACCTCATCTACCATGGTAGAAAAGTGTGGTAAATTATCACTCACCAAAGCTCCTGACTGGCCATATTTGGCAAAATTAGCCTGTGGGCCCAACATTTTAGGTACCCCGGTTATAAAAGCAAATTTTTTCCCGGCAAGTAATGATGGAGGGCAATCCTGGCCGTCCATTTTCATTAGCTCTGGTTTAAAATCAAACAATTCTAATTGAGATGGAGCACCTGCCATGTGCAAATAAATTACACTTCGGGCCTTACCTACAAGTGGTGGCGATTTTGGCAATAATGGGTGTGCAGGATCGTAAGCAATCTTTGTTTGTGGACTCGAAAAAAGATTACCACAGCTACCCAATAACGAACCCATTGCCAAAGCACCCAAACCCATCGCACTTTCTTTTAAAAAATGGCGCCGCGAGTTTAGGCGTGCATTTGCTTCATGTGCTTCTTTAATTAACCTATGTGCGTTTAATTCGTCTCTTGTCATAACCGATCAAATCAATTTTTGGTAACCACTTCATCCAGGTTAAGCATTGCATTGGCTACTAGCACCATAGCTGCTTCTTCTGGCTTAAATTTCTTTTGTTTATCGCCCATAAATGCCGATACACTTGCCGAGTTTTTGCTAAACTCGCCAAAAGCCTTGGCATACAGGCCTTCGAATACTTTTAACCTATTTTGAGGGATCGTTTTATATAAGATCAATTCATAGCCCTTGGCAATTTTAGATTTGCTGGTGCTTCCTCCTACTTTTTCCATGCGTAGCGCCAGTTTTCTTGCCAAATCGATATAAACACTATCATTTAAGGTAACCAGGGCCTGTAATGGGGTATTGGTTCGGATACGGCGCGGACTACAAACCACTCTCGATGCTCCATCAAAGGCAATAGCTGATGGATATGGGGCTGTTCTTTTCCAATAAGTATAAATTCCCCTGCGGTATTGTTCTTCCCCACCACTTAGCACCCATTTAGCACCACTATAAGGCGAAAACCAAATTCCTTCAGGTTGCCAGGGCATTACCGGTGGTCCGTACATTTTATTACTTAATACCCCGCAAACGGCAAGACTCTGATCTCTGATTTGCTCAGCACTTAACCTGATCCGCGAACCCCTGGCGTAAAACTTATTAAACAGATCTTTTTCTTTCAGTTCTTCGGTTACCTTACTATCTTGTCTGTAAGTTGCCATCATCACCAGTTCCTTCAACATTTTTTTAACACTCCAGTTGTATTTGTACATAAACTGATAAGCCATAAAATCTAAAAGTTCCTGATGGGTAGGCGCCATTCCCTGGGTGCCCATGTCTTCTAAAGTTTCTACCAAACCAGCTCCGTATAACTGCTCCCATAGTCTGTTCACCATTGTTCTCGATACAAGAGGATTTCTTTTATCGGTAAGCCACATGGCTAAACCCATCCGGTTATTAGGTGCATTTTTAGGCATAGCAAAAGCCAAAGAATTAGGTACACCAACTTTAACTTCTTTGCCTTTCGAAGTCCATGCACCACGCTCAAACACATAGTTTTTGCGCTGCATGCTCAATGGATTTTCGACCATAATCGGCGTTGTTGGCACCTTTGCATTCATTAAATCAGTAAATCTTTTTTTATTGGCCACATACTCAGGCTTGCCTTTTCCGGGAAACTGTTTGGTAAAATAAAACCAATCGAAATACACCATAAATTCGTCAGGATTTTTTACCGAAGGATTGGTATACTTTAAATACACATCCTTTATCCCACTTTGCTTTGCAAAATCTACTTCTACATTTTCATAACCTTTAGTTTGGGCCAGTTTCCACRATTTTACAACAGGGCCGTTTGGTGAGCCTAAATGTAAACTCATTGTACCACCAGGTTTACTGCAGTTGTAGCGGAAAATCAATTGGTCAACATTTTCAAGGTTTACAGATTTTAACCTTGCAGATGAGCTATTTTTAAAATAAAGTGCAATGTTATGATTACCGATTACTGAATTCACCAATTCATCGGCCGTTGTAGAGTTTATTGCCGGCTGACCCGTTTTTAAGAATAAATCAACTTCGGCAGCTCTTTCTTTACCCGCAACAGCTTTAACCCAGCTGGTTAAATGATTGAGCTCGTTTTTAAGGCTATCATTAAAATCTTTAAGTAATGGGTATTCTGCAGAAACGTCTTCATCCCTTGTATTATTAAAATACGACATGAATTTATAATACTCATCATGTTTAAAAGGATCGTATGGGTGGCTATGGCATTGTACACAAGAGAAAGTTGTACTCATTAACCCTTCCCAGGTGGCATTTACACGATCTAAAACCGCTGCCGTTCTAAATTCTTCATTATTGGTCCCCCCCTCATCGTTGGTTGGCGTATTTCTGCTAAAAGCCGTAGCAATATATTGGGCATCAGTTGGATTTGGAAATAAATCTCCGGCAATCTGATCGGTAATAAACCGATCATATGGCATATCGCGGTTAAAGGCTTTAATCACCCAGTCGCGATAACTCCAGATATTTCGGTTAGGATCACTCTCGTAGCCTTTAGTATCGGCATAACGTGCTATATCCAGCCACATCGATGCCCAGCGCTCGCCAAATTTAGGCGAAGCCAGCAAACTATCAACCAGCACATTGTAGGCTGCCTGTTCGTCTTTACTGTTCAAATAGAATTTGGCCAGTTTATCTGATGGGTAAGTACCGATCAGGTCTAAACTTACCCTTCTCAATAGGGTAGCCTTATCAGCAGTTTTAGATGGCTCAAGTTTATTTTCCTCAAGCTTTGCAAAAATAAATTTATCCAGATCGTTGCGTATCCAATCATTATCCACATCTGGCAATTCAGTCGGTTTTACACTAACATAAGCCCAATGGTTGCCCCATTTTGCACCTTGTTTTATCCAACCACTCAAAATATCAATTTCATCATTATTTAAAGCAGGGTGCTTATATGGCATCCTTTCTTCAGGATCGTTTGATTTTAAGCGTTTGATAAATTCACTATCCTCAGGATTGCCTGGAATAATTGCAGGCTTGCCGCTTTTGGTTTTAGCCAAAGCCTCTTCCCTAAACAACACGCTAAAACCGCCTTGTTGTTTAACCCCGCCATGACAGGAGATACATTTTTTATTTAAAATGGGCTTAACCTGCGTGTTAAAATCGATCGGTTTCTCCGACGAGAAAAGCGAAAAGGCTATTAAGGTAATCACAACCAGCACGAAGCCTGTTGCAAATAATATTTTCTTTTTTAATAACATTTTGGTTAGAATAAATTTAAGCTAATTTTTAGATCACTCAACCTGTATACAAAGTTAAATTAAGCTAAACATTTATCAAAAATTACAGTAGAAGCGACTATTAGACTAAATCGCTAAGATTTCGCTTCCCTTAAACCAAAGATCAAGAAAAAAATAAAATACAAAAATGTATTAACTTGCTCAAAAAATGGATTATCTTACTTTTTATTAAGAATCACAATGGAGAAACGCCAAGTAGGACAGAAAAATAGTTTTGATTTTCAAAAAGCCTTTATCATTCCCAAGAATGTACTTATAAAACAGTGCACTAAAAATGAAATCATAAACAATTTATTTATTACCGATATTGGTTATTACCGTAAGGCATTGAATCACTATATAAAAAGAAATAATGGTTCAGATCAGCATATTTTGATTTATTGCGTAGAAGGAAAGGGAAACGTAGAATTTCAGGATACTAATTATCATATTGAAGCAGGTAATTTTATTATTATTCCGAAAGAAACAGCACATACTTACCAAGCCGACCCAGCGTTACCATGGACTATTTATTGGTTCCATTTTTCGGGAACCGGTGCTGATCAATTGGTTGCTTCGTTACAGAATTATAAGGCTTATGCGGGTTTTAGTGAAGAACGGAATATGTTGTTCGATACGATTTACAACCGATTAGAAAGAGGTTTTAGTAGAGAAAATATAATTTATGCCAATTTATGTTTTCACCAATACATTGCTGAAGTTGTTTATACCGATAAACATCTCGTTAACGATAAAATTATGGAACCTGATAAAGTTGAAGAGGTTATAGATTTTATGCGGAAAAATATTGAAAAGATGCTTAGTTTAAAGGAAATGGCACTGGCTGTTTACCTTTCACCTTCCTATTTATCGGCCATTTTTAAAAAGAAAACCGGAACCTCACCTATCGATTATTTTAACCAGCTCAAAATTCAGAAAACAACACAGTATTTATTGTTCACCAACCTGCGGATTAACGAAATTGCACAAAAAGTCGGCATTAACGATCCTTATTATTTTAGCAGGCTCTTTTCAAGTATCATGGGCATTTCGCCGAAACAATACCGTGATAATAGGTTTAATTGATGTTTTTTTTTGTGGGCAGCAGGATGTTAGATGTGCAGTAGGATGTTACCATCTGCCAGAATATTTATTTATAATTATCATTTAAACCTCTTATGTGTCAGATGGTAACATCTGACACCACGAAAATAGCCATATCCAACACCATGGAATTTATTAAAAATTAATCTAAGGTTAAACCAATTTCCTTTAGCAAAATAGCTGCATTAAAAGTCTTACATGGTCCGTGTTTTAGTAAATAATCAAATTTCATTTCACCTTCGGTGATCTGGATATCAAAATGGAAATTACGGACGGTTTCGGGGTGATCGATAATCAGATCTGCCAGTTGCAAATCGTGTGTAGCAAAAAGCGCAGGTGTTTTTTCGCTAATCAGCTTTTGTATAAAAACCTTCGAGCCCAAATATTTATCCCTACTGTTTGTACCACGCAGCATTTCGTCAATCAATACAAAAGTATCTTTGTCTTTAACTACATTATCTAAAATCATTTTCAGGCGGTTTAACTCTGCCTTAAAAGTTGAGGTACTTTCGTTCAGCGAATCTTTAATCCGCATATAAGTATTGATCGAAAAAACCGACAATTGCATGGTTTTCGCACAAACCGGTGCACCAGTGTAAGCCAATATCATATTAATACCCAAAGTACGTAGAAAAGTGCTTTTGCCGGCCATGTTAGAACCCGTTACAATATCTACAGTTGGTTTTGCTTCTAAATGAAAATCGTTATCCACCCGAACCTGCTGGTTAATAAGCGGATGGCCAATATGGGTGGTGGCCAATGCAAATTGATCGGCTACTACCGGAAAAACCCAATCTGGCTGATTATAGGCTGTTGTGGCCAATGATATCAGCTCTTCAAAATCGCCTAAATGGTCAAGGGCCGAAATCACATCCTCTGATGAAGATTTATACCAAATATCTAAACTGATGCAGCACTTTAAATCCCAAAGTAAAAGTGCGTTCAATATACCACCAACCAGGATATTTAGCCTGGCATCAAAATTCTGGATAATTTTAGATAGGCCCTTAATTTCTTTGCTTACCGGGATTTTTGAATCTAATAAACTTAAGGTGTATGAACTTTGCCAGTTTTGATTCTCTGTCCATAAAATAGCGCTGGCATAACCGTTTAACAGATTTGAACTTCCACCAAAGGTGTAAAAAACCTTGTTAATTTTTGAGCCCAATAAAACATTCCATCCCGTGTGGATTACAAATAGAAGTGCCAGTATTTTCCAAAAAGCAGCGCTAATAAGAAGTGCCGCCAAAATTAAACCAACAGCAATATAAGGCACCAGCTTTACATAAAACCTCAAAAAACTACTCTTTACAAATTCCAATTGTGCACCCAATTGGTGTTTAAGCTGTATTTTAATCTGCTCTATTTTATCGGGGTCGTAACCATGCAGATTAGCCCTGAAACTATAAGTTTCTGCTATCTTATCTGTTACTTCTTTTATGGCTTCCTGGCGGAGTAATATCTTATCTCTGGTCGGTTTCTCTGCGAATTTTTTAGCCAGGAGGTTATTTCCGCTTTTGGTACTACAACGGTTGATCAGTGCAAACAGAGATGCATTTCCAAAAATATCAAGATCGGAAGTATAGGGATGCAGTTCGGATTCGAAAGCCTTACCGTGATCGTAACCATTCGCTGTTCCGTTTAAAACATTCCATTCATTCTGATAAACCCACAAGAGTTGCTTTTTAAAATCGATTTCGCGGTCTAGCTTACTTTGCCTCCGTACAATAAAGGCAAAGGCAATAATTGGCACCAATAATGCAAGCTGAAKTAATGTGCGTAATCCATCATCCGCAGAACGTAATAGTAGAACAAAAAATAAAATTTCGGCTAGAAAAAGGCCTATCCGGATGAAAGAAAGTTGATCGATTATTTTTTTGGTCTCTGCTATATCAGTGGTAACCTGTTTAATTTTTTGATCGTAATCGGCTATTATTTCTGCTTGTTGTTTTAACATGATATCGCTTCGGTGTATATATTTTCGAAGGTATAAGATCGATAGATTGTCTTTTTTGTTACAATTTTCTCTAAGTTTGAATCTCGAAATTCTAAAGATAGGCAAAATATTAAATGAAGATTATGCTGCATAAACAAATTAACAATGGCGATGTTGTTATTTTATTAGATGAAAAAGGAAAAAAATATTCATCCGTAGAATTTTCAAACTACTTAAATAAACAGATGGTTGGTAGTATACAGCATTTAATTTTTATTATTGGCGGGCCTTATGGATTTGATGAAACCATTTACAAARGGGCAAACGGATTAATTTCGCTGTCTGACATGACCTTTTCTCATCAAATGATCAGATTGTTTTTTGTAGAGCAGCTTTACCGGGGATTTAGCATTTTAAAAGGAGAACCTTATCATCACGCTTAGAGATGGACAATGTGAATGAGCTATGGAAAAGGCGAATAAAAATCATCATTAAATAAAAGAAATTATGCTATTAGATAAATATAAACGGGAATACAGATATAAAAGCAATCAGAACGGCAACAATAAATACCTATGGATCAGCATTATTGCATCATTGGTTATTATAGCTTTGCTTTATTATTTCTTCGATTAACCCCACAAAAAAACACCAGACAAATTGCCTGGTGTTCGCTATAATTTGGGTAAATAAAGCTTAAACGCCTTTTTTACTGGTCATACTTGCTTTTTTAGCTGGTGCTGAAGTTTTAGTAGTTGCTTTAGCACTTGCTGATGCTTTAGATCCTGTAGCTTTTTGTTTTTTATCTGAAGCTGCTTTTTCTTCTGATAACTTAACCTCTGCTGGTGTACCCGGAGTTTCCGGAGTTTCTTCAGTAAACAATGGCAGGTCTTTTAATAAGTTATACCAAGTGATAATTTTCTTCATATCAGAAGCATAAACTTTCTCTTGATCGTGACCTGGTGCTACTTCAAGGAAATAAGCGCGTAAATCGCCTTTCAAATCCGGAGTAGATCCTTTTGCTGAAATTTTAGCAAAAATATCTGCCAATTTAATTTCCTCATCTTCGCCATACACGGTAATATCTTCTAACGAAGCTAATTTTGTGTTGGTGATGTTGGCAACAACTTTAGTTTTTTGAGCATCTAAGCCTTCTAAAATGTAACCTACTTTATTTTGTCCAACCAGTTTAAATAAACCCGGTCTGCCAGATACGGCAACAATTCCTCTTAAATTCATATTATGTGTGTTTAGCGGTTAGTGTTTGGAGTTTAGCGTTGTAATACGCTCACCGCCAAACGCATCGCGTTTTCTAATGTTTTAAAACCTCAATATTGAGCAATTGGTATTAGCGCTTTAAACGCTTATCGCCAAACCCATTGCGCACTAATCTTCTAAAACTTCTATGTTTAAAATTTTATCACCTTGGCGAATATCATCTACAAGGTCTACATTCTCAACTACTTTACCAAAACAAGTATGGTTACGGTCTAAGTGAGCGGTATTTGTTCTGCTGTGGCAAATAAAAAACTGTGAACCACCAGTATTGCGGCCAGCGTGAGCCATAGATAAAACACCACGATCGTGATATTGATTTTCTCCGTCCAGTTCGCAATCAATTTTGTAACCTGGGCCACCAGTACCTGCTAAATGTGCTTTAGCCGGGTCTTTTGAATTTGGGCATCCGCCCTGAACCATAAAGTTAGGAATTACACGGTGAAAAGTTACACCATCATAAAAGCCTTCTTTAGCTAATTTTTTAAAGTTTGCAACGGCTTTCGGCGCATCATTATCGTAGAATTCTACAGTCATTTCGCCTTTTTCTGTTTTTATTATTGCTTTACTCATATCAATATCGGTACTAATTTTAAATTTTACTCACCTAAAAAACAATCGTATTTTTTTAGTAGAGGGCAAAAATAACAAAATTGTATAACTTATAACATCATTAAATTTTTCTATACAGTTTAAATGCGGTATTTTAGTGTTTTAAGCATACCGATTTGATAAAGAAATATTATATCCTGCTCATTTGCCTGCTTTGCTCCCTGGGGCTAAGGGCTTCTTCTTTGTTAATTTACATGGATGAAGACCAAAAGAACCACCTTAAAGCATATGGTATTGCCTATTGGACAATCAGCAAACAACTAGAGGTTGACTGGCTTTTAAACTATCGCGGCGGAAGTTTTTTAATTAAATACAATAAAACAGTTGAAGACGAGCTTAAAATCCGTGGCGTATCATACGAAGTAATGGCCGATGGAAAGGTAACCAACCTTTTAAACGAAATCAGCGATCCTGCGGTGAATATGGAGATGGTTAAGCTGGAGAAAACACCAAAAATTGCGGTTTACTCTCCAAAAAGCAAATTACCCTGGGATGATGCCGTTACACTCGTTTTAACCTACGCCGAAATCCCGTACGATGTAATTTATGATGATGATATTTTACAGGATAAATTGAGCAAATACGATTGGCTACACTTGCACCATGAAGATTTTACCGGGCAGTATGGCCGTTTCTGGGCTAATTTCAGGTATGCAACCTGGTACCAGGAAGATGTTAAAAACCAGGAAACCCTAGCTAAGCGCATGGGTTATAAAAAGGTTTCTGAAATGAAATTAGCCGTTGCCAAACACATTAAAGAATATTGTGCTGGTGGAGGCTTTTTATTTGCAATGTGCTCAGGCACTGATAGTTTCGACATTGCTCTTGCTGCTGATGGGGTAGATATTTGCGCTCAAATGTTTGATGGTGATGCTGCAGATCCAAATGCACAAAGTAAACTGGATTTTAATAAAACCTTAGCCTTCCAGAATTTCAAGTTAGATAACAACCCAATGAACTATGAATTTTCGGATATCGACGCTACTCAAACCCGTACACTGAACCAAACCAACGATTACTTTACTTTATTCGATTTTTCGGCCAAATGGGATCTTGTTCCAACCATGCTTACCCAAGATCATGATAAGGTGATTAAAGGTTTTATGGGGCAAACCACAGCTTTCAGAAAGAGTTTAGTTAAAACAAGTGTAACTGTTTTGGGTGAAAATAAAGGTGCTGCAGAGGTAAGGTATTTACATGGAGAAATTGGCAAAGGTCAGTTTACTTTTTATGGCGGGCACGATCCGGAAGATTATCAACATGCTGTAGGCGATCCGCCAACAGATTTAAATCTACACCCTAATTCACCTGGCTATCGTTTGATCTTAAATAATGTTCTTTTTCCGGCCGCGAAAAAGAAACCACAAAAAACATAATTTATAAGAGATTTAGCTTTTGGTATTATTTCTTTCCCGTTTAAAAAATTGTAACCCCTACGCTATATTCCTGTTATCTATACAGTAAATTATGCTTAACGGCATTTCTGATTTGCATCATAGCCACACTTAAATACCGCAAAAAGCATACTGAAAACCAATACATTACACACTCTTTTGTAACACACTTGATACTTTGGCACAGCTTTTGGAATTGAGGCTTGTAATTAACAGCAGGTTTAAGCCTGAAATTTTTAAACAAGATTCTTCTAAAAGAAAAATATTATGAAAAAGTTATTATTAAGCGCTTCAGTTTTATTATTAGCAACAGGTGCATTTGCACAAACAAAAATGACTAGTGAAACTGCTCGCTTTGGAATAAAAGCTGGCGTTAACCTTTCAAAGTTTCACGCTGGTGGCGATGATGCCGCAGCCAATAATTTTAATGATAATGCAAAAAACAATGTTGGCTTCAATGTGACCGCATTTGGTGATTTTGGTGTAGGAAATAATTTCTTCATTCAACCAGGCGTATCATTACAGAACAAGGGTAATAAATTTGAATCCGTAAATACAGCAACCGCAGGAAACAATACCATTACGACCACCTCTTCTATTAAAACCAATTTAATGGCGATTGAGGTACCCGTAAATGCAGTATTCAGAATTCCTACTGGTGATGCCGGCGCGGTTCAGATCAGTGCTGGTCCGTATATCGGTTTTAACATTTCAGGTAAAGACAAAGGAGAAAACACGGTTACAACAGTGAACAACTCCAACAATACCAGTGCTACTGTTACGACTTCTAATGATAGAGACCTATCGTTTGGTAGTGCCAGCGATAAAAATTATAACAGTACCGAATTTGGTGCAAACTTTGGTTTAGCGTACCGCACAAATTCAGGATTTTTAGTAGGTGCTAACTATGGCTTAGGTTTAACAGATTTGACTCCGAAAGACAGACAGGCTAATACCAATAAATTAACTAACCGCGTGTTAGGTTTCTCAGTTGGTTATTCTTTCTAAGCGAAAGGCCTTAAAGCAAAAGCCTCCCGGATTATTAAATCGGGAGGCTTTTTTATGCTTTATTATTTAGTCGTAAAAGTTCCAGCTTACCCCAAATTTTAATAGGGCATCTTGCATGGGGTACCTGTTTACAGTGTAATAACCCGGCTGGAATAAACCCTGATTTACAAAATCATATTTAACAAAAATATTGGCCCTTTTTAAATTTGCTTTAAAAAAGACATCAATTACTGGTTTTGAAGCCAGGTTTGTTGGATTGCGCTCATCAATATAAAACTGCGCTGTTGCAGGTGAATATAAGTAGTTTGCATATTCAGAATTGTACCTTACATCAAATCCCACATTAGCCTTTAATACTTTAAAAAAAGTATTATCAAAATAAATACTGTTATAAGTATAAAGTTCAGGTGTTCTTAACACTGCATTTTTATCTGTTTTTTGATAAGCGATATAATTTTCCATCACAAACTTACCAAACCTCGATTTCTTTGATACATCCAACCTGATTAAGCTAATATCGGCAGAAGCCTGTTTTGGTAAAATGGCAGTTGTACCATCGGTATGGTCGGCGGCAAAATAAACATAGTTACTGGTTAAGAAATATTTGGCTCCGGCAGTAAAACCATACTTATCATTGATATAGTTAAATGATATATTGGCAATTTTAGTGTTCTTAAAATCGCTGTTTGTCCATTGGTAATGGTTGCCATGATAGTAATTAAAAATAGCCGCTGGCGATTGGTTTTGTACATAAGCACCCAACTCGATCCTTCCTATAGTTTTACCTAAAAGTATTTTACTTTTTGCCTCATATAAGTAATCGCCTGCATTTTCACCTTGCAAAATTTGCTGTACATCTAAATTGAAATCGATATTATTAGAGAACCGGTAGCCCGCTGCACCTAAAATGGTAATGTTTTGATAAGCAAACCTACTGCGCTCGTAATTGGTTGCATCTTGTTTTATACCAAGATATTCGTGTTTATAATAATCGTGTTTAATCCCCGCATCAACCTTCAGTTCATTTTTTATAACCGAACTATTTTTTGGTCTTAAAAAGAAACTATAAATAAATTCATTTTTGATATGTTTTACATGGGTCGAATCATTCGTAAATATTGTGCTCGCAATTCCAGGAGGCAGTACATGATTAACATCCGTTCCATTTTTGTAAAAATCGAAGCTGTCGTTATTATACTCAAACGTATACGAAACCTTGTTGGTTGGTAAAACAGCATTGTTAACATTTGCAGAGGTATCTATCCTTCCTACATAATAAGTTTGCTTTAAGAAAACGGTGTTTTTACGGTACAAATTTCTTGAGTCTGATAAATTTACCGGTTCTGCCTCTCTTGCAATTTTGGCATAATCAGGGTCGAATAAACCTGTAGCTACGGTAGAGCCATTCTCGTAGGCACGCATGGTATTAAAAATTGCCGATGCCCACATATTGTAACGTTTGCTTGGCGATTGATACCATGAAAATACGGCAACATTCAAATTATCGCCACGTTGTCTGGCGTAAAAGCCTCTGGAATCTCCACGGTTAAAATTAACCCCAACATTCCAGTTTTTTTTTATATTCTGTGTGTGGATGGCTCTAAAAAGCTGCTCTTTTTGTCCGGCACTAACAAAATACAAGCTGGTAAAAGGGGTTCTGGCCTGATAGTAAATAATATCTTCAGGCGTTAAAGCGTAATAATCAAGTGAATGAAATCCTGCGTCAAAGCCAATCCTTTTACTTGGCTCGTATAATAATGGCCTTGCTGCCAAGCCCATATTACCATTGTTTATGGTTGGGTGCAAGGGCTGTAAAAGCGGGCTGTAATTCTGGATATTGGTAGTTGAGGTATCTAAAGGCAGCAACACAATACTGTCTTTAGTTAATGACAGCTTGGTAAACCTGATATATTTTGCGGTAAAAACGACAGAATCCTTCCCCGAGTCTAGTTTCTTCCGAACAGAATCCAATTCTTTGTTGGTACCAACACTTGTTTTTAAATCTTGTGCAAAGGTTTTGTTAATGCCTAACAGCAGTAAGAGAAAAAAACAGATTTTAACGACTTTATGCATCTTATAGTTCAGAAATTAAGCGGGTTAAAATCTCCGTCATTTTAGGCTCGGCTTTGGCGGCTGCTGCTAAAATTTCTTCTAAATTAAAAGGTTGCAGATCTTCCGGAAAACCCTCATCCGTTAACACGGAGATGGCAAAAACAGGTAAACCAGCGTGATTGGCCACAATAACCTCAGGCACGGTACTCATACCAACGGCATCAGCGCCAATTAAACGCAGATATTTATACTCAGCTTTGGTTTCTAAATTCGGTCCGGAAACGGCAACGTATACCCCTTTATGACAGTTAATATCTACATCTTTAGCTATTTCCAGCGCTTTAGCTATGATATCGCGTTTATAGGGCTGGCTCATATCCGGGAAACGGGGCCCTAATTCACTTTCGATTAAACCACGCAATGGGTTATCAGGCTGCAGATTAATATGATCGTCTATAATCATTAAATCGCCCTTTTTAAACTCAGGATTTAACGAGCCCGCAGCATTAGATACAATTAAGTTTTCTATACCCAAACCTTTCATTACCCTAACCGGGAAGGTGATCTGTTGCATGCTGTAACCTTCATAATAATGTAGGCGCCCTTGCATGGCAATAATTTTCTTTCCGTTCAATGTTCCAAAAATCAGTTTCCCACTATGAAATTCTAAAGTAGAAATTGGAAAATTTGGAATATTAGAATACATCAATTGATGCTCAACTTCGATTTCTTTTACCAAGCCACCCAAGCCAGTACCTAAAATAATCCCTATTTCTGGCTTAAAGTTCTCTGTTTTWCGTTTTATATATTCAACGGTTTCTTCTATTGCTCTTAACATAGTTTAAAATGAGTTCGTCAAAGGTAATCTTATCTTCTTCAAATAATTCAACCTCTATGGGTAAATAATATACAGGTAAATCTACCAGTAAATCTTCAAATCCGGTAGCTCTTAAACGCTTGCTATCCTTTTCTGTTGTGATAATGATTTTATCTTTTTTAGTCCCTGCCAAAAAAAACGATTTAAACTTCTTAATATCATCATTTTTAAAAGCATAATGATCCCGAAATTCTTCGTGTTTAATGGTTTTAGTATATTTTTCAAGCTCTTCTATTAATGGAGCTGGATTTGCAATTCCGGTGAGTAGGAAAATTTCGAAATCTCTAATCGACTCGAGCGTGCGATTTTCGTTACGGTATAAATGGATAAGATGGCCATACTTGAGATAAGAATGTAATACTGGTTGATTGGCATTTGGCTGCAGTTCATTTATAGCGGCTTGCTGGGCAACATGTAACAAAGGAACCGGTGATTTTGTGACCAATAATATATCGGCCCTTTTACGCGAGGAGAAAACATCTCTTAAATTTCCCGCCGGCAACAAAAACTGTAAAGTACCCAACTTTCTAAACTCGAAAAGCACAATATTAAAACCTGCCCTTACCGCGCGGTGCTGAAAGGCATCATCAAGGATTACTAAATCATGATTCTCTTTTAATTGCTTAATCCCATTTACACGGTCTTCGCAAACAGCAACGGTAATACCTGTAAATTTTTGATGGTACTGTAATGGCTCATCTCCTATCGTTTCGGCCGTCGCAGCGCCATCGGCAACAATAAAACCTTTCGTTTTCCGGCCATATCCCCTACTTAGTATGGCGATTTTATAACCAGCCAGCAACTTCACTAAATATTCTGTTGTTGGTGTTTTGCCTGATCCGCCAACGGCTAAATTGCCTACACAGATTACCGGCAAATCGAACTTTACAGATCGCATCAATCCCCAATCATAAAGTTTTTTACGGAGAAGAATAGCCATTCCATAAATGATCGAAAAAGGAAGCAGTAAAAGGCGTAGATAGTTCAGTAGCATATCGTGGTTTCAAAAATACTGATTATTTAAAAAAGAAAGGCATGGCCCAGTTAAGCAACCGTTAACTAGATGAATGGTTTGTCAGAATTTATGTTAATGAGCATAATTGCAAACTAGAAAGCTAAATTTTTAAAGATTTTTTAGAAAAGCAGTGTCAGTACTATAATTAATGATAGTCGGGCTTTCCGCTAAACCTTTTGGTTTGAAGAAAAACAAAAGTGTATCACTGCAATCCCGTTTAATTAGAAGCAACCGTGCTACTATTAAAGGTTTTGAACCTTCTAAAAGAAACAATCATCGTTTACAAAGGATAAATCGCATAACTATTTCAACACTTGTTTGGACAAGAGCATTTATAGTCAGTTAACCAATTAGCAAAAGTTATTCGACCATATTTTATCTTTTTTTATTATCATTGTTATCTACCAAAACATATTTTAATGTCTCCGAACAAAAGATTAGTAGTGGGCCAAGGCCAGATTAGTGGATATATTTCTATTTTTTTAGCCGTATTGGCCTTATTTGGCATTCTCTGTTTTCATTATCCAGAAAAGTTAACCACGCCCGAATTCCGCGAAATTTACACAAAAAACAGTATGGAAGCCCTAATGCTTGGAGGCGTTATTGCAGCATTCTTCTTTTCACTGTTAAGTTTAATCCTCAGTAAAAAACTAAAATGGGCCTGGCCAGGCTTTGCACTCGGTGCTTTAGCTGTAATATTGGGTGCTTTGAGTGTAGAAGGTAGAGATGTAGCCAAATCGGGCTGGCATTTTGGCCTTGATTGGATGATTTTAGATCTTCTATTAATGGTTGCCATTTTTGTCCCTTTAGAATTGTTTTTTCCAAAAAATAATGAGCAAACCAAATTCCATGAAGAATGGCGTACCGATTTAACCTATTTTGTAATCAGTCACCTATTTATTCAGTTTTTTGGCATTGTAACCCAAAAACCTGCCGTATTATTTTTCGGTTGGATAGGTTTAGATAAATTGCACACCTGGGTACAGGGTCTCCCATTTATAGTGGCCTTGTTTTTGGCTTTTTTCAGTACCGATTTGTTTCAATACTGGGCACATCGTTTTTTCCATACCCGGGTATCCTTATGGCGTTTCCATTCCATACACCATTCAACACAAAATATGGATTGGCTGGCTGGAAGCCGTACCCATTTTATTGATATATTTTTCACCAGGGCAATGACTTTTATCCCACTTTATGTTTTGGGCTTTTCATCTACCGTTTTCAATGTGTACATTATATTTATTGCGATACATGCGGTACTCATCCATGCCAACACCAGGATTAATTTTGGTCCGTTAAAATACATTTTTACTACGCCCCAATATCACCATTGGCACCATTGCGAAGACCCTAAATATTATGGCCATAACTTCGCCTCTATATTTCCCTTTATTGATATGATGTTTGGCACCTATTATTTACCTGGCAAAGAATGGCCCGCCGGAACAGGTGTACATGAAGCTTCATATCCGAAAGGTTTTGTTAAACAATCCATTTATCCATTTACAAAAAGCCCTTTTGATACCGATTTAAATATGGAAGAAAGAAGCGATAGATAAATGAGGCTGTATCCATAAGTTCTGATTCCATTCGACCTTGTCACGTTGAGCTTGTCGAAATGCTTTGAAGGGCATTTAAATAGGTCCTTCGACAGGCTCAGGATGACAATTCTATATTTATGATACAACCTCATTTTGTCGTTTTAAACGATGGAATCGTATAACTATTTCTGTGCTCGTTTGGAAACGAGCGCAAACGAAACTGTCAGATGGTAACATCTGACAGCACCTTGTTCGGACAGCACATTGCCCCCCAACTCGGTGCCCTCTTTGTTTTTCTCTCCATGATCTCAGTGGTTAAAGAAGCTTAAATGGAACAAACCCGAATTTTAAATGTTATCTTAGATTTCCATCTTATCATATGCGGGCCGAAACAGAAATTTTAATTATTGGTGGTGGATTGGCAGGTTTAACAGCTGCACTTCACTTGAATAAGGCGGGTTTAAATGTTACGTTGATCGAAAAAGACACCTATCCTCACCATAAAGTTTGCGGCGAATATATTTCGAATGAGGTGCTCCCTTATTTTGAATGGCTCGGTCTGGATATTGAAAATCTGGCACCCACATTAATAAGCGAACTGCTTTTCACTTCCCTTTCTGGCAAAAGCATAAAAACTAAATTACCCCTTGGCGGCTTTGGTTTAAGCAGATACACCATCGATCATTATCTCTATACCGAACTGATCAGGAGAAAAATAAACGTAATTCATGATCGCGTTTTACAGATTAACTTTGCCAATAATCAGTTTACAGTAACAACCACAAACCACGCTTTTGTTGCAGCTTACGTTATTGGCGCTTATGGAAAAAGGTCAGCAATTGATGTTAAGCTAAACCGGAATTTCATCAATAAACAATCACCATACCTGGCAGTTAAAGCCCATTACAAAGCCGATTTTCCCAATAACCTGGTAAGCCTTCATAATTTTGAAGGTGGCTATTGTGGCGTTTCGAAGGTTGAAAATGACCGATTGAATATCTGTTACCTAGCTAACTATGAGCGTTTCAAAAAACACAAAAACCTGCTTGCCTTCCAGGAAAACGCACTCTATAAAAATAGACATTTGAAAACTATTTTCGAAAATGCTACCTGTTTATTCGATGCACCATTAACCATCAGTCAGATTTCTTTCGAAACTAAAGAACCTGTGTATAACCATATTTTAATGATTGGCGATACTGCCGGATTAATTCATCCACTTTGTGGCAATGGCATGGCCATGGCCATCCACAGTGCCAAAATTGTTTCAGAACTTTTGCATCAAAGAATGGAGGGAAAAATTAATTCGCGTGCAGCATTGGAAAAAACTTATACTTTACACTGGAACAAGGAATTCAAAAGCCGCTTAAAAGTGGGCAGCGTATTATCGTCTTTGCTTAGGAACAATAAATTCGAAAGTTTGGCCATGAGTGCGTTGACTAAAATGCCCTTTCTTCTCCATAAAATAATTAAACAGACACATGGTAAACCGATCAAGATTTTATAATAAATGCCAGTAGATACCACATATAGAAGCACAGCACCGGAGATTATGGATGACTTTGCTATGGAAGGTGAGATATTACGCGATGCACTGGATAAAATAGCCAGCATCAATCAGCTCCTTGGTGGTAATAAAGTTACACTAGAAGGAGTTAAGAGCTTAATCACCAGCAAACCAAAGGACGAGGTTATTCGTATTACTGATATTGGTTGTGGAAATGGAGATATGTTGCGCACTTTGGCAGATTATGCAAATAAACAAGGTTTACATTTTATTTTAAAAGGGATAGATGGCAATAGATACACTATAAATCATGCGCAAAGTTTATCTAAAAACTACCCGAATATCACCTACACCTGCTGCGATATTTTTGATGATTTAAGTAAAACAGAGCCTTGCGATATTATGCTCTGCACCCTAACACTACATCATTTTAAAGATGAAGAGATTATTGATTTATTGGAAAATTTTAAAAGATCGGCCAAAATGGGCATTGTGATCAACGACCTGCAAAGAAGTGCACTAGCATATTACCTGTTTAAGGCTTTGTGTTATGTGTTCCGTTTAAATGATATGTCGAGAGAAGATGGACTGGTATCAATTCTGCGCGGGTTTAAAAGAGCAGATTTGCTTCAATACACCAAACAATTAAAGCTAAAATCGAGTTCAATAAAATGGAAATGGGCTTTCCGCTATCAATGGATAATTAAAACAATATGAGCGTAACCGTAAAAGCTGTAAGTAAAGCCTTACCCGAATTTTGGAGGTCAACCGCTGAAATTTTAACATTTTTAGATATTTGGCTAAAAGATCAGGATGATCGCTTTATCCGAAAGGTAAAAAAGATTTTTGAAAGCGCCGCGGTAGATAAAAGATACTCGATCATGTCGCCCGAAGCGGTTTTTAGTGATTTAAGTTTTGAGGAGCGAAACAACATTTATGTAAGAGAAGGGATAAAGCTGGGTGCCAAATGTTTGGAAACCGCACTCGAAAAAGCCAACTGGCAGGCTCAGGATTTAGACTACATCATTACGGTGAGCTGCACCGGTATCATGATCCCTTCTTTAGATGCTTATCTGATCAACTTACTTAAACTCCGCCAGGATATCGTGCGCCTGCCGGTTACTGAAATGGGCTGTGCCGCTGGTGTATCAGGCATGATTTATGCTAAGAATTTCCTGAAAGCAAATCCCGGTAAACGGGCCGCAGTTGTTGCGGTAGAATCACCAACGGCAACTTTTCAATTAAATGATTTTTCGATGGCCAACATTGTAAGTGCAGCAATATTTGGCGATGGTGCCGCCTGTGTACTGTTAAGTTCGAATGAAGAAGATAGTGGCCCAGAAATTTTAGCTGAAGAAATGTACCATTTTTATGATGCAGAGGAGATGATGGGATTTAAACTTACCAATACCGGACTCCAAATGGTACTGGATGTAGCAGTTCCAGAAACCATTGCCAATCATTTCCCAGATATTATTCATCCTTTTCTTTCCAAAAATGGCCTCGATATTAATAATATAAACCATTTAATCTTTCATCCGGGTGGAAAAAAGATTATCCAGATTGTTGAAGAATTATTTGGCCGGCTTGGCAAAAATATAGACGAAACGAAAGAAGTTTTAAGGCTTTATGGAAACATGAGCAGCGCAACAGTTCTCTATGTTTTAGAACGGATTATGGATAAAAAGCCAATGCCTGGGGAAAAAGGACTGATGTTAAGTTTTGGTCCTGGATTTTCGGCACAGCGCATACTTTTACAATGGTAATCCTTCAACTAATCACTAATGAAAAAAGAGATCCTAGCTAAACTCCCTTACGGCAAATCTTTTCTATTTGTTGATGAGTTGCTGCATGTTGACGAAAACGGCGTAATCGGGACATATACCTATCCTGAAAACCTTCCATTTTATGAGGGGCATTTTAAAGACCATCCGGTAACGCCGGCAGTGATCCTCACCGAAACCATGGCGCAGATTGGATTGGTCTGTTTAGGCATTTACCTTTTAAAAGAAATTGATCAAAATATATCCATCGCCATGACGTCAAACACTATTGACTTTCTAAAACCGGTTTACCCTGGTGAGCAGGTTACGGTAACGAGTGAGAAAATTTATTTTAGGTTTAATAAACTGAGTTGCAAAGTAAAAATGGAAAATGCAGCAGGCGAAATGATTTGCAAAGGCAGCATTTCGGGCATGTTAATATCAAAAAAAAATGGGTAACAGAGTCGTAATTACCGGTTTAGGCGTATGCGCACCCAATGGCACTACCATTGATGAGTTTTCGGATGCCATAAAAAAAGGGCTTTCTGGCATCCGCCATCAGCCCGATCTGGAAGCCTTAAACTTCTCTTGTCAGATAGCAGGCAAGCCAGTACTTAGCGAAGAGCGGATCAGCCAATATTTTACGCCTCTTGAATTACGAAACCTAAACAGTTCAGGAATTATATATGGTGTTATTGCTGGTTTGGATGCCTGGAAAGATGCGGGCTTAACCATCGAAAACAATGAAGAGCCCGACTGGGATAGCGGTACTATTTTCGGAGCAGGCACTTCGGGTATAGATAAATTCAGATGGGCAATTAATAAAATAGATGCGCTTGAAATCAAAAAACTGGGAAGTTCTGTAGTGATACAAACCATGGCCAGCGGCGTAAGTGCATTTATCAGCGGCAAGCTCGGCTTAGGTAATCAGGTAAGCACCAACTCATCTGCCTGTGCAACAGGAGCAGAAAGTATATTGCTAGCTTACGAAAGAATTAAGACAGGTCAGGCTACAAGAATGTTAGCAGGAAGTACAAGCGATAGCGGCCCTTATATCTGGGGCGGTTTTGATGCCATGAAAGTTTGCACCTTTAAACACAATGATGAACCGGAAAAAGGTAGCCGCCCTATGAGCGAAACGGCAAGTGGCTTTGTACCTGGAAGCGGCGCAGGTGCTTTGGTATTAGAATCGCTCGAAAGTGCAATGGCTAGAAAAGCCAAGATATATGGCGAAGTGCTCGGCGGCCATGTCAATTCTGGCGGTCAGCGGGGCTCAGGTACTATGACTGCGCCAAATCCTACCGCTGTACAGCGATGTATCCAAACAGCATTAAAAAATGCGGGTATTGAAGCTCAGGAAATCGATGTGATTAATGGCCATCTTACCGCAACAACCAAAGATGCCCTGGAAATAGAAAACTGGAAAGCAGCACTACAACTACCTGCCGATGATTTTCCGTATATCAATTCTGTAAAAGGTATGATTGGCCACTGTATTGTAGCATCTGGGAGCATAGAATGCGTGGCCTCAATGCTTGAGCTTTCAGAAGGATTTATTTTTCCCAATATTAATTGCGAAGACCTAAGTCCCGAGATTACCGCTTTAATTGATGCGAAATGCATTCCACAAACTTTAATTCAACAACCAATTAATATCTTAGCTAAAGCCAGTTTTGGTTTTGGTGATATTAACGCCTGCATTATTTTTAAAAAATATACCCATGAATAAAGAAGAGATCATCGAAGCCTTAAAAACAATTGTTGAACCTTACAGCGAGGAGGTATCAGCCTTGGCACATATTGACGAAAACACCGATTTTATAAACGATTTAAAAATAAATTCGGCCAACCTGGTTGATATTGTTTTAGATATTGAAGAGAAATTCAATATCGAAATAGACAACGATTCGATGGCTAAAATGCTTACAGTAAAAGCGACCACCGAAATTATAGCTCAAAAACTGGAAGCGCATGCTGGGTAACGATATCGTTGATCTGGATCTGGCTAAAATCCAAAGTAACTGGAGGCGTAAAAATTATCTCGATAAAATTTTCACCGCCGAAGAACAGTTACTGATTTCATCAGCAAAAAGACCTGATGAAATGGTATGGCTGTTATGGAGTATGAAAGAATCGGCTTATAAAATTTATAACCGTAAAACCGGAATCAGAAATTTCGCCCCTAAAAGTTTAAACTGCATTATTTATCCAAACGCCGATCAGGTAAAAGGCACAGTAAGTATAGATAACGATACATATTTCACTAAAAGCGATATACAGCTACAATACATCCATACCATTGCTGCCCCTGTTTCTAGTGAGCTAGAAGAAATTAAAGTAACCATTTACGAATCACCAAATCATCCAGGTGATTATAAATGCACTAAACCAGGTTGTGTGAGTCACCATGGACAATATTTGGCTTTGGTGTATTAATTCCAGAGTTGACAACTTACTAGCAAGGAGGCAAGAAAAGTTGTCAACTCTTATAGAAAGAGGGTATCATTAAGCTCGTTAAGTCATCATCACCAAATTGCTGTTTCCATAAATTGGCGTAATGGCCATTTGCCATCATCATTTCTGTATGGCTTCCCTCTTCTACAACCTTTCCTTTATCTAATACAATAATCTGATCAGCTTTTCTAATCGTAGGTAACCGATGCGCAATGATGATGATTGTTTTCTTTTGCATCCTCAACAAGTCTATTGTTCGCTGCACATACTGCTCCGAAGCCGAATCCAGAGAAGAAGTGGCTTCATCCAGAATTAAAATTTCAGGATTGCGGTACAGTGCCCTTGCTATGGCGATCCTTTGTTTTTGCCCGCCTGATAAAGAGGCTCCGTTTTCACCTAAATATGTCTGAAAACCTTCTGGCAAAGCTTCAATAAAATTGATAATCCCCAGTTGTGTACAAATACTAATAATCTGTTGCATATTTGGTTCATAATCGCCAATGGCAATATTTTCGATTACATTTCCTGCAAAAAGGTCAATTTTTTGCGGCACAACGCTTAATAAATTTCTTAAAGAGGCATTGTTCAAATACTTAAGCGCATGATTACCAATAAAAATATTGCCCGATTGTATGGGATAAATATTTTGAAGTAACGACATTAAGGTAGACTTCCCAGATCCGCTCTCCCCTACAATTGCAGTAAAACTTCCAGCCTTAATTTTTAGGTTTAGATCTTCAAACACATTTACACGACTGCCATATCTAAAGGCTACATGTTCAAACCTGATATCGCCCATTAATTCTTTCGTAAGGAAAATACTCGATGAATTTTGTTCAATCTCCAGGTCCATAATTTCGAATAAACGATCAGAGGCGATTATGGCATCCTGGATAGATTTATTTGCTCCAATTAAGGAAGTAGCCGGGCCAGTAAAGTAACCAATAAGCGTATAGAAAGAAAATAATTCCCCAGGGGTAATTTCGCCATCTAAAACATAACCTGCACCCACCCAAAGCAAGATGATAGTGAGCATACGGGCAATAACCTCGGTTGATGTTCCAGAAAAAACTGAGTTTAATCCTGATTTATAAATTGTTCTGAGCAGGCCAATAAAATGAGTTTCTGTTTTTTCGTTGGTAAACCTTTCAAGGCCAAATCTTTTAATTGTGGCTACATTATTTAAGCCCTCAACCAATTGCGATTCCAACTTGGCCGATTCCTCCATCAACTTGCGCTGCATTTTCTTGTTCAGTTTATTGCTGATGAAATAAATCAATAAATACAATGGAATTACAGCCAACATCATTAAGGCGAGTTTCCAATAGTAACTGAACATTAAAATAAAAGAGAATACAACAATAAAGCCGTTTACAACCAGGTTAATGGAAACATCGTTTATAAAAGCCCTTATTTTAACGGCATCGTTTACCCTCGAGATAATTTCGCCCACCCGCATGGTATCGAAAAACTGCTGAGGCAGTTTTAAGAGGTGTTTGTAGTAGCCCAATATCAATCGGACATCTATCTGCTGGCCGGTGCGGATTGTAAAAATAGTTTTAGCCGTTCCAATAAATAATTGTAGCGCTAAAATGGCCACCATCATTAAGCTCATTAAATTAAGCAGGTTCCGATTACCTTCTACCAGAACATGGTCGGTTATTTTTTGAACAAAAACTGAGGTAGATAGTCCAAGAATGGTATAAATTAAAGCACCAAAAAGTGCCTGCGTTACAATACTTTTATGCGGTTTAATCAGGTTCCAAAAACGGCTTCTGGTATCAACCTTTTCATTGCCTTGCTTAAAACCCTCATCAGGTAACAACAGAACCAGTACACCTGTCCATTCACTTGTAAATTCGTCAATAGTTTTGCGGTGTATTTTCCCGTCACCCGGGTCCATTACTTCAATGTATTTATCGGTTACTTTATAAATAACTACATAATGCTGCAATTGCTTCTTTACCACCACATGCGCAATGGCTGGCAATGGAATTTTAGAAAGACTATCTAAATTACCCTTTACCCCTTTTGCTTCAAAACCCAGTTTGTTGGCCGCTTCTATCAAACCTAAAACATTGGTTCCTTTTTGATCGGTGCTGGCCAATTGGCGGATGCGCGCAACGGGCATCTTTAATTTATAAAATGCAGCTATAGATGCCAAACAAGCGGCGCCACAATCGGTAATATCGCGTTGTTTTATTAGTGTAGACATTAGAAGGAAGATGTGAGATTTGAGACTGGTGATGTGAGATTTGAAAATTTTCTGCTTTGGTCTTTTAGCTTTTAACTCCATTTGGATTTAACCAATCGTCAACTTTATCATAAAGCAATTGATACAAGTTTCGTTTTGCAATAGTAAAGTGCGCGTTAAAGGTCATCCCCTTTTTTACCTGCCCTTTATAACCGTTTTTTAACTTTAAATAATCCTTGTCTAATTTACACTTCACTTTAAAATAAGGGCTTTGGTTAATCAATATAATATCGTCAGAAATATCGGCTACTAAACCGGCAAGCAAACCCCATTGGTTATAGTTAAAAGCATCGATCTGAAACCTGACGGCTTGGCCAGCTTTAATTAAACCGATATCAGCAGGTTTAATATAACAGATGGCCAGCAAAGCACTATCTGGCGATATCTCGCCAATTTTCTGATTGGCGGTAATAAACGAACCCAATTGTAAACCTGATAGATTTTGCACCGTTCCGGATACCCCTGCGGTTAAATGATATAATTTCTCCTGCTCGGTTAGCTGGATTTTCTGACCATCAAGATCTTTTAATTCTTTTCTATATTGATTAGATTCTGTTTGCCATTGTGTTTTGTACTTTTTAGCCACCAGATTAAAATCAGAAAGTGCCTGATCGTAATTAAACTTATATTGCTCATACTCTGCTTCGGTAACAACCTTTTTGGTATACAATGTTTCATACCTTTTATAAATTTTGTAGGCCTGTTCGCGTGCATTTAGTGCATTCTGAATCTGCTCCGCATATTGTTGCCAGCTTGCCGCATACAGGCCGGTTTGCAATGCAGGTGTCCCTGCATTGCTTAAGTCGACCAGTTTTAAAACGAGGAGCGCATCATTTAATAAATTTTTTAATTCACCAGAACGATTATTCAAAATCAAATTTTGTGTTTCAGGTATAGTAGGGTCTATATTTAAAAGGAGTTGTCCTTTTTTTATTTTTTTGTTATCGGTTAAATTAATCAGGGTAATTTTCCCAGCCACAGGTGCCAGCAGTTCTGTTCTTTCGATATTACTCTGCAAAGAACCATTCCCMTTAACGCTTACTG
>NZ_JBFTQI010000017.1:0-18728 GCF_056398925.1 Pedobacter sp. 01T416_2 | reverse complement strand
CATTATAGATTAAAATCGGGTACATTTGCGATAACAACAAAACATGTACAATGAAGATAGGAATTGTTTGCTACCCCACTTTTGGCGGTAGTGGAGTAGTTGCAACAGAACTTGGTAAAGCACTTGCTAACGAGGGACATCAGGTTCACTTTATTACTTATAGTCAGCCTGCCAGGCTCGATTTCTTTTCTGCCAACCTGTTTTATCACGAGGTTTCGGTAAGAGATTATCCACTTTTTGATTATGCTCCTTACGAATCGGCACTGGCCAGCAAACTGGTAGATGTTGTCCGTTTTGAACAATTGGATGTATTACACGTTCATTATGCCATTCCACATGCTTCTGCTGCTTTTATGGCGAAACAGATTTTGGCAAGTTATGGTATTCATATTCCGGTGGTAACAACTTTGCATGGTACCGATATTACTTTGGTGGGTAAAGATCCAACTTATAAACCCGTGGTTACCTTTTCTATTAATCAAAGCGACGGTGTAACTACAGTATCAGAAGATTTAAAAGAAGATACTTATAATCATTTCGAGATTACAAAAGAAATTAAGGTAATCCCAAATTTTATAGATTTTTCGCGCTTCAGTTTGCAGGCAAAAGGTCACTTCAAAAAAGCGATCGCGCCAAATAACGAAAGGATTTTAATCCACACCAGTAATTTCAGGAAAGTAAAACGTACGGCTGACGTGATTAGGATTTTCGAAAAAGTACAAGCGGTTATTCCGTCGAAACTATTAATGGTAGGCGATGGGCCAGAGCGTGCTTACGATGAGCAGCTTTGCAGATCGTTGAATATTTGCGAAAATGTAAGGTTTTTAGGTAAGCAAGATGCGGTTGAAGAAATCTTATCGGTTTCAGATCTTTTCTTAATGCCATCAGAATCTGAAAGCTTCGGTTTAGCTGCATTAGAGGCAATGGCTTGTAAAGTGCCGGCAATTACTACAAATGCGGGTGGTTTGCCTGAGCTGAACGTTGACGGATTTTGTGGCTACATGAGCAATGTTGGAGATGTAGATGCAATGGCAGCCCATGCCATTGAAATATTAAAGGATGATGAAACCCTGAATCGTTTCAAAGAAAATGCTTTTGCAAGGGCACAAGATTTTGACCTGAAAAAGATCCTACCTGTTTATGTTAACTATTATAAGGAAGTAATCGAAAACTCATTACAAGCTAAATATTAACAATTTAAGTATCACGTTATATTTAACCACAGATAAAAGGATGCACACAGATGATAAATCCGTGTGCATCTGTTGTTAAAAAACTTAAGTAAGATACAGGAGAACTCGTTAGTTGATGAATCATATCAGCAATATTTAACAAATTAAACTTTCTCAAAATCAAATGATTATAAATCGTATCTTTGCGGCTTGAAACGGTTTTGCAGATAAAGATCCCTAAAATCATTTCGACAAAATTAAAAAAGAGGTTATCCCAAATGAAGAAAATAGTTGATTACAGAAAGCTTTTGAGCGTAGATAAAAATGCTGAGTTAAAAGAGCTTAAATCTGTGTACCGCACATTGATGAAAGATTGTCACCCTGATAAATTTCAGCAGGAAGAAGAGAAATTAGATGCAGAAGCTAGAAGTAAAGAAATTATCGAAGCTTACCATTTCTTGGTAAGTATTGCGCCAGAAACACGCGAACAGAATATCGAAACGTACACGCAAACTACAACATTGTCGAATATTCAGGATTTCGAATACAAACAACAGGTTTTAAATATCCAGTTTTTTGATGGAAGTGCTTACGAATATTTCGATGTGCCAAAAGCAATCTACGTGAAATTGGTTAACGCCGATTCTCCAGGCCGTTTTGCCCGCAGACATATCTTTAATGAATTCCCATATCGCAATGTAGCCAGAGTTGCAGAACCGGCATAATAAGCGACAATATAATATTTGAATGGCCCCAATGAAAATCGGGGCCATTTTTCTTTATTCCCTGATAGCTGATAAAGTTAGTTTTTCTTTATCTTCTGCTTCTTTTAACTCTATTTTTATTTCAATATGGTTTTCTCTTCTATTAGGTGGAGGAATAGGAACACCTCCTCCAAGTCCAAAAGAGGCTAAAAGAATCAGCAATACCAATCCTGTTAGCCTCAGGGCTTTTTTGAACTGTTTCATGTTTCGATAGAATGATGGCTTGTCGGTTAAATAACCAATAGACCTGTAAGTACTAATTAAATAGCCTGATAATGGCTAAAGCTTCAATTAGCTGGTAGGGATTTCAGTGGGGTATTGTGAGATTGTTTCCTGAACAAAAAAGCTTGAAGTATTTGACGTAGGTAAGAATGCTTTAGCGAGTTTTGTTAATTTGGTTTTTACTAACTCATTAAAAGCAGAAATCTGCAGATCGTATTCATTTATCGAAGTGCATGTTTTTCTTGTTGACTTGTTGAAAACACTTGAAGTAGAAAAACTCTTTTGTAATCCAGATACCCATTCTGTTTGAAAAACTGGATTCGATTGAAGGGTGACTGAATTGGCCTGGTTGCTCGAAAATGTGAACAAACTCAGAAACAGGACTAATATTGCCGTCCATTTTAAATGATTTTTTTCTAAGTATGTTGATTTACAATTCATTTCCTTAGCAAAGGTAATATATTTCCGAGATTCGTCATACTGAACTTGTTTCAGTATCTATCATGCTAGTTTGTTGTCATTAAGCCCCTGAAATGAATTCAGAGCGACGGGGAGTGGGCGTTTCGTTATATTGAACTTGTTTCAGTATCTATCATGCTAGTTTGTTGTCATTAAGACCCTGAAATGAATTCAGGGTGACGGATCGAATGGGTATTTCAGCTTTATTCTAGGGTTTCAAACAAATCCTCCCAATTTGAGTTATTTTGATTAATCAGATTAATCTTCCAGGCCCGCTTCCAGTTTTTCAATTGTTTTTCTTTCGCAATGGCTTCTTCAATAGAATCAAACTGCTCGTAATAAACAAGTTTGATACAATTGTATTTGGCTGTAAATGAATCTGGATATTTCTTCTCCCTGTGCTCAACTATCCTGAAATATAAATCGGATGTTACGCCGATATACAAAACCGTATGTGTGTGATTCGTTAATATGTAAACGCAGCCGCCTCGTTCCATAACCTCTGTTGTTCTATTTCATTTCGTTTTCTGGCAATAAAGATGTTGAAATAAATTCAGCAGGACGCTCGCGTAAGATAATGGAACTTAATTTATTTACGCGTTTACTCATATCGTCATACTGAACTTGTTTCAGTATCTATCATGCTATAAAGATCCTCGGCTGAACTCAGGATGACGATCGTGTTTGGTGTTTTTTCTGCTAAAATTGTTTTTCAGTTCTCAATTATTCAGCATGGGCTTAAAGCGGTTATCCTTATTTCTTAAGTCCAAACCACCTTCGTAAACAGATTTTAAATTAACCAAATAAAAACTCCAACCATTATGACAACCTAAGCGAATATTTCTTTTTGCATTTTCATCTAAAGGAATATTCTTTTGCGTCAACTCTACAACTACATACTCAAACTCTTCTCTGAGTTTAATGTCGACCAAACATTCGCCTGCAAAAGTAAATTGAAGTTCATTTTTGTCATTGGCTTCAGTTATGCTCCCTTTTTCAATATCATCATACAGATACCAGATCCATTTGTATTTATCGCCTTTCAATACGTTTTGCGTTTTGTTGAGCAATATGCCGTTTTCGTCAGAGAATTCCGCCTCGCTTAAAAACCATTTCTCAATTTCGCTGGCTTTTGTCCAGGCATTGTACATGTCTTCAAGTTTCGCTTTAACAGCAATCTTGATGGTGAATCTGGTCCAATCGAAGTTTTCCATTGGCTTAATTTTAGGTGATTAATTAAAAACTAAACAAACTGGCGCGCCAACATCAATGCGTTTACCGCTATCGGTTAATTTGCCAGTAATTTTATTTCGCTTGAAGATAACGATGTTGTTGGTGTATTGATGACCGATCAATAGGAAATTTCCAGTCGGATCAATCGTGAAGTTTCTTGGCCCTTTGCCGAGTGTACTGACTGTTTCGATGAATTTCAATTTTCCGGTCGACAGAATTGAAAAGGCAGAAATGCTATTGGCATCTCCGCGGTTGGTTTCGTAAAGAAATTTTCCATCAGCCGAAACATGGATGTCGGCACCATCAATTTTTCCGGTAAAATCTTTTGGCGTAGTACCAATTTCCTGGATTTTGGTTAAACTTCCATTCGAATAGGCGAAAACGGTTATGCTGCCATTAAATTCGTGCGCTAAATAGGCAAATTTCCCATTTGGACTAAAAGTGATGTGCCTAGGACCAGTGCCTGCATTGGTTTTAATTACCGACTTAACGGTTAATATTTTTTCTTTTGAGGTAGGGTTATAGTTGTAGATGTAAGTTTGATCTTCACCCAGATCGTTAACAATTAAATATTTGTGATCTGGCGTAAATTTAACCATATGTACATGCGCACTCTCTTGTCTGCCTTTAGGATCAATGCTTTTTCCGGTATGTTTAATCACTTRCAAAGCTTCTGTTAAGGCACCGTCAGTCTTGCGTGCGAATACCGCTAAACTGCCTCCACTATAATTCGCAACAATAACATTTTTGGCATCAACGGTAATAAAACAAGGATCGGCACCGTGGCTGTCTACCTTATTTAAAAAAGTTAAAGCACCTGTTGTTGCGTTGTATTTAAAAGCACTGACTGTGCTGGTGGCTCCGGTTTCATTAACCACGTAAACAAATTTCTGATCTGGAGAAACGGCCAGATAACTCGGGTTGGCTGTGTTTTTTGTGATGCTTTTTACCGTTGTAGCTGCGGTTGAACTATTAAAGTTGTAAGTATAGATTCCTTCGCTTTTTCCAGGTGCGGTATAGGTGCCAACAATAAGGTTGTAATTGGTTTTTTGCGCAAATGTTAGCGTTGATAGTATAGAAAGTATAAATACTGAACTAATTTTTTTCATGAAAAACGATGTTGATTTTGACAAATATGGGGAATTAAAATGTAATTAGCCACGGAGGCACGGAAGAGCACGGAAATTAATTTCCATTTAATAAACCGTTTTCATTGTTCTTAATTTACTTTGGAATCGTAAAATGTAATTTGCAATTGAGATGCAATAATGTTGGGCTATCCTCAAATTGGACTATACTACCATTGATGGATTCCAAAGAACGGTCGTCTTTCCCGCGCAGGCGGGAATCTTAATGCAACCTACAAACCCAACTAAGGCATTACGATTCCCAATCAAGTTGAGAATGACGATGCGTGGTACCTGTAATATCCACTCCAATGTTTTTCTGAAAAAATTGATTGCTCAGGATAACAATTTTTTTTAATAAGCAACAAAAAAGGCAACCATTGGTTGCCTTTTACGTATTATTTTATCAGATGTTTAATCTGGATCAATTCATGATCTTCAAGATAGCGCCATCTGCCACGTGGTAAATCTTTCTTAGTCAGATTACCATATACTACACGGTCTAATTTTTCTACATTGTAACCCAGGTGTTCGAAAATACGACGAACAATTCTGTTTTTACCACTATGGATCTGGATGCCGATTTCTTTTTTGGTTCCACCCGCAACGTAAGAAATGTTATCGGGTTTAATCAATCCGTCTTCCAGCTCTAAACCAAAAGCAATTTTGTTTAAATCGCCTTGTGATAAAGCTTTATCCAGCTCAATATTATAAATTTTGGTGATACCGTTTTTAGGATGCGATAATTTATCTGCTAAATCACCATCGTTTGTCATCAACAATAAACCTGTTGTATTACGGTCTAAACGGCCAACTGGGTAAATACGCTCGCGGCTCGCCTTGTCAACCAATTGCATTACGGTACGGCGTTCTTGTGGATCGTCGGTAGTGGTGATGTAATCTTTTGGTTTGTTTAATAAAACGTAAACTTTTTTCTCGCGTTTCAATAGCTCGCCGTTATAACGTACTAAATCTTTCGCTGGATCAACTTTATGTCCTAATTCGGTAATGGCTTCTCCGTTTACGGTAATAATGCCGGCAGCAATTAGCTCATCAGCTTTACGGCGAGAGCAGATACCTGCATTTGAAATATATCTGTTAAGGCGAATTAAGCCTTTCTCTTCATTTGTTTTGCGGCCTTGGGCAATTACAGTGCGCTCTGGGCGGTTAAACTCTGTATCTCTTGGCTGAGCATCCTCGCGTTTTCTAAACGGACGGGTATCGCCTTCTCTCGGTTCTCTAGGTTTTACATCTCTTGAACTTCCAGCACTTGGCTTGAAATCATCAGATTTGCCTCTTGATTTGTAATCTTTATAGCCACCTTCTCTCGGTTTGAAATCTCTTGGTCCACCATCTTTCGATTTGAAATCACGGTCTCCCGTTCTTGGCTTGTAATCTCTTGATCCGCCTTCTCTAGGTTTAAAGTCGCGGTCGCCAGTTCTCGGTTTAAAATCTCTCGAATCTCCATCCTTAGATTTGAAATCGCGTTCTCCTGTTCTTGGCTTATAATCTCTTGCACCACCTTCTCTTGGTTTAAAATCTCTGTCTCCTGTTCTCGGTTTGTAATCTCTTGATCCTCCCTCTCTCGATTTGAAATCACGATCTCCAGTTCTTGGCTTGTAATCTCTCGATCCACCTTCTCTTGGCTTGAAACTGCGGTCTTCTGATTTTGAGTTGTTATCTTTTGATTTAAACTCGCGGTCTCCAAATTTGAAACCTGTTGATTCTCCATCTTTCGATTTAAAATTACGGTCTCCTGTTCTTGGCCTGAAGTCTTTTTTGTCTCCGAAAGATTTTGATTTGAAATCTTTACCCTCTGAGCTTCTAGGTTTGAAGCCGTCTTTAGAATCGGATGATTTTTTGAATTTGCTGTCTTTGTCGTCTGATCTTCTTCTCTCAGACCCGGCCGAACTACTTCTGCCTTCTGTTTTCCGACTGCCTGGTTTGGACTTGTCATCCCGACTGTTCCTGTTGTTTTTATTTATCATGATACGCTTTTAGCCGCATTAAAAATGCGGGTTGCAAATTTATGAAAAATTGATGAACATAACAATTTTAAGAGCGAAAAAATTAGATAAAAAAATAGCCTCTAAAATAGGAAAATTACGCTGAAAATCAAAATTTAAAATCCACGTTTAAAGTGCTTTAGGGGCTGATTTTTGGGGTTAGTTTTGTAACTATTTGATAATGTGCTTATTATTTTTTACCTTTGCCAACGTTTTTATATAAGTTCACCAAAAAAAGGAGGAAAATGTTAAAGAAACACATCGTACCATTTGCGGTAGTGGCAACACTATTTATCTTGGCAAAAGTGTTCGCTTACCAAATGCCCTTAGCACAAAAAAGTCTTTTAAAAGAAGAAAAATTAAACACTACAATACCCAAATCTGATAGCCTGGAAGTTGAAAATGCGGAAAAGCCGCTATCTTTAATGGCACAGTTAAATTTTGCCGAAGAAACCCTGCCGTTAGGCGATAAAAAGGTAGAACGCAAAATGAAAAAAATCCTTGCAGCACACACTTACGGAAATACCCAAACCAATAAATTGCATGCAAAAGCAGCAAAATGGTTTCCTGTAATTGAGCCTATTCTTGCTGCCTACGGAATTCCAAACGATTTTAAGTATTTGGCCCTGGTCGAATCTGGAATGGCGGAAGGAGTTTCTCCAAAAGGTGCAGCCGGAATCTGGCAGTTTATGCCTGGCACAGCCCGTACCTATGGATTAAGAGTAAACGGAAATGTTGATGAACGCTATAATTTGCGTAAATCGACCATCGCTGCCTGCAAATACATTAAAGAAATGTATAAAGGTTTAGAAAGCTGGACATTGGTAGCTGCGGCTTACAATGTTGGCGACGGACGTCTGCGCAAGCAGATCAATAATCAAAATCAAGACAATTACTACAAAATGAAGCTGAACCGCGAAACCGGAGGCTATGTTTATAAAGTGATTTCTATGAAACAGATTATGGAACATCCGAAACGTTACGGTTACGAAAAACCGAGAGTATTATTGGCCTACAACGCCGAATAATATAATTAAGATAAAGACAAGCATTTGGTAAGGCGTCCCGGTTTTAAATCGGGACGCTTTTTTTATGAAGGCGATTGCACAGATGTTGGATTACACAAATTTGTTTTGCTAACCAATGAACCAATGGCAAATAAACCAATGAACTTTATTGCCACGGAAACACCGAAACCACGGAGTTGTTTTTCTGCACGGTGCTAACTAATGAACAAACGGCAATTGAACCAATAAACATTTAGCCACGGAAACACAGATTAGCACGGAGATACTTCTGCATTATGCTAACCAATGAACTAATGACCAATGAACGATTGAACTAATAAATCAATTTCCTTTCTTTGTATTATGTTCAAACTGCGCATCAATAAAATCATAAATCAGCCTGGTGATAATATTACTTTTCAGTTTGAGGAGGTAGATCAACAATATCCAAAGTATTTGGCAGGTCAGTTTATTTCATTGATTTTTCAGGGAAAACATAAGGAAATAAGGCGGTCGTATTCTTTTAACAGCTCGCCAGATGTGGATGAGCCTTTGGCTATTACAGTAAAAAGGGTAGAAAATGGAGAGATTTCGAGATTTTTACACCATAAAACTTCGGTAAATGATATTCTATTGGCGCAAGAGCCTCAAGGGATGTTCTGCTACTTGCCAGAAGAAAACCTGAAACGCGATCTTTTTCTGTTCGCTGCAGGAGTGGGGATTACTCCATTATTCTCGATTTTGAAAACAGCATTGGTGCGTGAGAAAAAATCGTTGGTTACACTGGTATATAGTAACCGATCAATGGAGGATGCATTATTTTATGATGAGCTGAACGAATGGCAAAAGAAATATCCGGATAGGTTAAAGATTGTTTGGGTTTTCAGCAATAGCAAAAACCTAATGACGGCCCGCCTAAACAAATTCTATATCGAAAAGCTACTCAAAGAACATTTGCATTTTGATCGGAATGATGCGCTGTTTTACAGCTGTGGCCCGATAATTTATATGGATTTATGCCGGATTACTTTGCTGGGCATGGGTTTCGATATCAAACAGATTAAAAGAGAAACCTTTGTATTGCCAGAAGATGAGGTGGATGAGGATGATGGTTCGGCAGAAAAGCTTGTCGATAAAAACACTTATTCGGTAATTTTAAACTTTAGAGGGGAAACTTATAACCTTGAAGTGCCCTGGCCAAAAAGAATTTTAGATGTTGCGCTGGAAAATAAAATCAAACTCCCTTATAGTTGTCGCGGGGGTGTATGTAGTACCTGTGTGGCYAATTGCACCAAAGGTGGGGTAAGGATGGATTACAATGAGGTGCTTACTGATGATGAGTTGGAAAGAGGCAGGGTTTTGGTTTGTACCGGACATCCGACAGAGAATGGAACGACGATAGAGTGGTAGGTTGGTTTATTAGCCATTGGTTCATTGGTTCGCATGGTGCCCACAGGTGTGTCGTCATCTCGAGCGGAGAGCAGCGGAGTCGAGAGATCTTTTTTAAGATGCTTATTAGGTTGCATTGGGTAAGGAGCTTAAAATTTTAAAAGTTCTCTAAAAATACAAAACCATTGTATCGTTTACAGCGTTTGTGAAGTATGGCGAAAACTTTTTTTAGCCTTTTAATCTGTATCTTCTGTTTACGTCTGATTTCCTACGAAATAGAAGTCGACATTATGACAATTAATCCTTAATCAAGATTGCATTAGACTTTCATTTTGATAAAATTTTTAGCATTTTTGCGGATTGAAATTTTGTCTTTTGAAAGGCTCAATTTTGCCTCCAACTTTTAATAAATATGAGCAATAAATCTATCGACCTCGGCGAGCAAAAAGATGTAGAAGTATATGGTGCGAGGGTACATAATTTAAAGAATATAGATGTCAGTTTTCCACGCAACCAACTTGTTGTAATAACAGGGTTAAGCGGAAGCGGTAAATCTTCGTTGGCTTTTGATACCATTTACGCGGAAGGACAGCGCCGCTATATGGAAACATTTAGTGCCTATAGCCGCCAGTTTATGGGCGGGATGGAGCGCCCTGATGTAGATAAGGTTTCGGGATTGAGCCCGGTTATTGCCATTGAGCAAAAAACCACCAGTAAAAACCCGCGCTCTACCGTAGGTACCATTACCGAGATTTACGATTTTATGCGTTTACTTTATGCACGTGTTGCCGATGCCTATTCGTACAATACTGGCGAGAAGATGGAGCGCATGAGCGAAGACCAGATCCTGCAGAATATCTTTAATAAATTTGATGGTGTTGCAGTAAATATTCTTGCGCCTGTTGTTAAAGGTAGAAAGGGGCATTACCGCGAGCTTTTCGAGCAGATCCGTAAACAAGGCTATGTAAAGGTTCGTGTAGATGGAGAAATAAAGGATATTTCTGCTAAAATGCAGGTAGACCGTTATAAAATTCACGATATCGAAGTGGTGATTGACCGTTTGATCATTGATGTGAAGGATAAAAAACGCTTGCTAGATTCGTTGCAGATTGCGATGAAAATGGGTAAAGGTGTGATCAAAATCAGCGATAAAGATAATAACGTTGCGCATTTCAGTAAGTTTTTGATGTGCCCAACCACAGGTATTTCTTACGATGAACCTCAACCGAACAGTTTTTCATTCAACTCACCATATGGTGCCTGCGAACGTTGTGACGGTTTAGGTTATATCTTCGTGGTGGATAAAGAATCAGTGATTCCAAACCCAAAGCTGAGTATTTTAAACGGTGGTTTGGCTCCATTAGGCGAATATCGTGATATCTGGATGTTCCAGGTATTAAAAGCGCTGGCCAAAAAATATAATTTCTCGCTTTCTACCCCAATTGAAAAACTGGGTGATGATATCATCAATATTATCCTAAACGGTACACACGATCTGATCAATGTGGCTGTTGAGTACAATAAATGGAACGTTCAGAATTATAATATCACTTTCGATGGTATTATTAAAATGCTCGAAGAGCAGAACGAAAAACGGGGTGAGGCTGCGGTTGATGATATGGAAACTTTCCGTAAACTGAAAACCTGTCCGGAGTGTAACGGCGCACGACTTAAAAAAGAAAGCCTGCATTTCAAAGTTGATGGCAAGAACATTTTCGAACTGTCATCAATGGATATTTTCAACCTGAATATCTGGTTCGAAAAAGTAGATGAACGACTTACCGACCGTCAGAATATTATTGCAAAGGAAATTTTAAAAGAGATTAAAGCCAGGATCGGTTTCTTAACAGATGTTGGTTTAACCTATTTAACGCTCGATAGGACAGCCCGTACGCTTTCAGGCGGTGAGGCACAACGGATCCGTTTGGCTACGCAGATCGGTTCTCAATTGATGAATGTAATGTACATCCTCGATGAGCCAAGTATCGGTTTGCACCAGCGCGATAACGAACGTTTAATCAATGCGCTTAAAAATCTCCGTGATCTTGGAAATACCGTTTTGGTGGTAGAACACGATAAGGACATGATTCTGGAGGCCGATTGGGTAATTGATGTTGGTCCTGGAGCAGGTATCCACGGCGGAACGGTAGTTGCAGAAGGAACTGCCGCACAGATCCTGAAGTCGAATACCTTAACTGCCGATTACCTGAACGGCAAAAAGAAAATTGAAACGCCAAAAGTCCGTAGAAAAGGAAATGGACATAAATTGTCTATCATAAAAGCTACCGGGCATAATTTAAAAGAAGTTTCAGTAGATTTTCCTTTGGGTAAATTTATTGCCGTAACCGGAGTTTCGGGTAGTGGTAAATCGAGTTTGATTACCGAGACTTTATATCCGATTTTAAATCACCATTTCTTTAGGGCGAAAAAACAACCTTTGCCTTACGAGAAAATTAACGGATTGAAAGAAATTGATAAGGTAATTGAAATCGATCAGGCACCTATCGGCAGAACACCTCGTTCTAATCCATCTACTTATACCGGAGTCTTCTCCGACATCAGAAACTTGTTTGTACAGCTGCCCGAGGCCAAAATCCGTGGTTACAAACCCGGCCGTTTTTCTTTTAACGTAAAAGGTGGCCGTTGCGAAACCTGTCAAGGTGCTGGTTTAAAGGTGATTGAGATGAATTTCTTGCCTGATGTACAGGTGCCTTGTGAAGAATGTGGTGGAAAAAGATATAATAGAGAAACCTTAGAAGTTCGTTTCAGGGGAAAATCGATCAGTGATGTGCTGGATATGAGTATCGAAGATGCCTGTAATTTCTTCGAAAATATCCCGATCATCTATAGGAAGATCAAAACATTGAAAGATGTTGGTTTAGGTTATATCACTTTAGGACAATCATCGGTTACTTTATCGGGTGGCGAGGCGCAGCGGGTTAAATTGGCTACAGAGCTTTCTAAAAAAGATACCGGAAAAACCTTCTATATTTTAGATGAGCCTACAACAGGGCTCCACTTCGAAGATATTAATGTGCTTTTAGGCGTATTGCAAGAACTGGTTGATAAAGGAAATACGATTTTGGTAATTGAACACAATTTAGATGTGGTTAAAGTTGCCGATTGGGTGATCGATTTAGGCGAGGAAGGCGGTGCTGGTGGCGGAAGGATTTTATTCGAAGGTACACCAGAAGGTTTAATCCAGAACCCGATCAGTTTAACCGGAAAGTTTTTGAAAAAGGAAATGGCTTTAGAGTCCGAGGTCGGCAGTTTGAAGTCTGAGGTCAAAGCGTCTAAGAAGAAGAAATAGTCTGAGGTTGGAGGTCAGAAAGACCGAGATTACAGGTTTTAAGCGATCGTCACCCTGATCCGATAGCTATCGGATTTGTTTCAGGGTCTTTATGTACAAATAGATGCTGAATCAAGTTCAGCATGACGAACAACTTAAGCCCCATTTCAATCGTACATTACCCATTTTACATTATAAACATGCTTTTTACCGATACCCATACCCATTTATATTACGAGCAGGATGCCGAGAAACAAGCGCAGTTAATGGAACGCTGTTTCGAGAATAACGTTAACCGTTTATTTTTGCCTAATGTTGATGTAAAATCAATTGCCATGATAGATGATCTGGTGGCGAAATATCCGGCAAATTGTTTTGCAATGGCAGGTTTACATCCTTGTGATGTGAAGGAAGATTATCTTGCTCAATTGGACGAAATTTACAATAGCATTTCCGGTCGGAAAATTTATGCCATTGGTGAGATCGGGATCGATCTGTATTGGGATAAAACTACCTTGGCCATTCAGCAAGATGCTTTTCGCAAACAGATTGGCTGGGCAAAAGATTTAGGTTTGCCGATTGTGATCCATTGTCGCGAGGCTTTTGATGAGGTTTTCGAGTTACTGGAAAGTGAAAGGGACGAAAAACTGCGCGGTATTTTTCATTGTTTTACTGGTAATTTAGCGCAGGCTAAACAGGCCATCGACTTAAATTTTTATTTAGGCATTGGTGGTGTAGTTACCTATAAAAAAGCTGGATTGGATCTGGTATTATCAGAAATTCCTTTAGCTAATGTAGTTTTAGAGACTGATTCACCTTATTTGGCGCCAGTTCCTTTCCGTGGAAAGCCTAATGAAAGCAGTTATTTGATTTATATTGCCCAAAAACTGGCCGATATTTATGGCACTCCTATTGAAGAAATTGCGGATGTAACCACAGAGAATTCGAAGAAAATTTTTGGGGTTTAAATGTTATTATCCTTATTCGGCAAATTTTAGCGGTTCGTCATTCCCAACTTGATTGGGAATCGTAATGCAATAGCTTTAAGATTCCCGCATGCGCGGGAATGACGCTTAAGTTTTAGATTCTGTCGTTGTAATTTTTATTTTAGCATCTTTCTTTCTGGATCCTGAAACAAGTTCAGGATGACGACAATATTGTATTTCTTTTATTTTAAAATAAGCACATAAAATTTATCATTTTGACAATTTTTTAGCGTTTTTTAGCTTTTTTGTTGCTAATTTAAAAATATCGTCCGATCATTTGTAAATTTTTAGTTTCTTTGCGGTGAGCAACCTTCACCCAACCAAATGACCAAAATACTTATAATTTATACCGGCGGTACTATCGGTATGGTTAACGATCCTACAAATGGGATGTTAATTCCATTTGATTTTCAGCAGATAAAAGAAAACGTTCCTGAGTTAAACCGTTTAGACTACGATTTAGATGTGCATTCCTTCAATCCGGTATTGGATTCTTCAAACATGGATCCTGAAATATGGAAAACATTAGCCGAACTCGTTTATCATAAATACGATCAGTACGATGGTTTTGTTATTCTCCACGGATCTGATACCATGGCCTTCACCGCATCGGCATTGAGTTTTATGCTCGAAAATCTAGCTAAACCAGTTGTTTTAACCGGTTCGCAACTCCCTATTGGCGAAATCAGGACTGACGCCAAAGAGAATTTAATTACCGCTCTAGAGATTGCAGCAACCAAAGAAGATGGAAAAGCACTTTTTCCAGAGGTTTGCATTTATTTTGATTCCCAGTTATTTAGGGGCAATCGCTCTATAAAGTACAACAGCGAAAAGTTCGAAGCTTTCCGTTCGCCAAATTACCCGATACTTGCCGAAGCGGGCGTTCACCTGCAGTTTTACAGAAATTATATTCTTAAAGCACCGAAAGGAGAATTAAAATTACACACCAATTTTAATTCTAATATCGGGGTGCTGAAATTATACCCTGGAATAACGCCACAGGCGGTTCAGGCGATTACAGATTCTAAGGTAGACGCCATTATTTTAGAAACTTTTGGCTCAGGTAATACAACAACCGCACAATGGTTTTTAGATAGTTTGCGTCAGGCTATTTTGAATGGAAAGATAATCATCGATATCTCTCAGTGTAAAAAAGGATCTGTACAATTGGGACGTTACGAAACCAGTAGAGAATTGTTGAAAATGGGCATTTTAAGTGGCTACGACTTAACTTTCGAGGCTACAGTTACAAAGCTAATGTTTGTAATGGGCTTGGGCTTGTCAATAGAAGAAAGCCGAAAATTAATGGAAGAATCGCTAAGGGGTGAATTGACTAAAGATTAGTGCTAGTCGGGATTTGTAATCCCGTTTACAGAACTACGGATTTAATCCTGAAGTGTAGGGTTATTTTCATCGTTTTTGGAAATGATGGGTTCTGTTATAATGGCACGCTTAGTCCTGCTACCGCTTCAAGCCCTTCCCGATGAATCGGGATACCTCAGTCCGGGCTTTACGCTTTATCAGGTTTAGCAACATGGGTCGTTGCATAAATTCTGAAATTGCGATAGATCCGCGTTAGGGATTGTAAGGGTTTAGTACCGATTAAGCATCTGTTTTTATTTAATCACGGTATGCTTGCTTGTTTCACAGGTCTTCATCGGTACCGGAGCGAAGCGCAGCCCTGAAAAAGCCCGACCCTTTCCCGATTCATCGGGATTAGGGTAACGCCCAAATCAATTGCAGTTGACAATTCTCAGTTAGCAGTTTTGCATTACAGTAAGTAAAACTTCTGCAATTATGACCGACATCATTTCGGTTATAAGTATTTAGCGCTATTTTTGCTGTAATAGATCCGTCATGCTGAACTTGTTTCAGCATCTTTCTGGTAAGACCCTGAAATAAATTCAGGGTGACGTTGCGAAGAAAACATGAAAATAGAACAAATATATACAGGTTGCCTGGCAGAAGCCGCTTATTACATCGAAAGTAATGGCGAAGCTGCAATTATTGATCCGCTAAGAGAGGTTGGAACGTATTTAAAGAAAGCTGAAAAAGCAGGAGCCACCATTAAATATATTTTTGAAACGCATTTTCATGCCGATTTTGTTTCCGGACATGTAGATCTGGCAGAGAAATCTGGTGCCGAAATTATCTRTGGCCCAACCGCTAAAACCGGGTTTAAATCGCACATTGCCAAAGATGGTGAGCAGTTTAAAATTGGAAACGTAACCATTACCGCTTTACATACTCCCGGGCATACTTTAGAATCGACTACTTATCTGCTAAGAGATGAAAATGGGAAAGATCACTGCATTTTTAGTGGCGATACCTTATTTATTGGCGATGTTGGTCGACCTGATTTAGCGCAAAAAGGCCATTTAACCATGGAAGATTTAGCGGGAATGCTTTACGATTCGTTAAATGAAAAAATAAAGCCCTTAGCTGATGATGTAATTGTTTACCCGGCGCATGGTGCAGGTTCTGCCTGTGGCAAAAGCATGAGTAAAGAAACTTTCGATACTTTAGGGCACCAAAAGGAAGTAAATTACGCTTTAAAAGCCGAAACAAAAGAGCAATTCATTGCAGAAGTAACAGATGGCATTTTGCCACCACCACAATATTTTGCTAAAAATGCTGCCATTAATAAAGGTGGGGTGGAAAGTATTGATGAGGTTTACGAGAAAGGATTAAACGCTTTAACCCCGCAAGCTTTTGAAGATACTGTAAACCAAACAGGGGCAATTATGCTCGATACCCGCGATCCGCAGGTTTTTGCAAAAGGTTTTATTCCAAATTCGATCAATATTGGCCTTAACGGACAGTTTGCACCCTGGGTTGGTGCTTTGATTACCGATTTACAGCAGCCAATTTTACTGATTACCGATCAGGGTAAAGAAGAAGAAACCATTACCCGCTTAACCCGCGTAGGATACGATAGTACCATAGGCTATTTAGATGGTGGTTTCGAAAGGTGGACAGATGCTGGTAAGGAAATCGATACTATTGAATCAATCTCTGCCGAAGCATTTGAAACAGCTAGTCTTAACGGCGAAATTACAGCACTTGATGTACGCAAACCAGGTGAATATGAAGCAGAACATCTGGAATTTACGCTGAGCCGGCCGTTAGATTTTATTAACGACTGGACTGGCGAGATTAATCCAAAATCTACCTATTATATTCACTGTGCAGGTGGCTACCGATCAATGATTGCTGCTTCCATCTTAAAATCACGTGGAGTAGAAAATGTGATTGATGTTGCAGGCGGTTACGGCGCAATTAAAAATACCGGTTTAAAAAGAACCGATTTCGCCTGCCCAAGCAAAGCAATGAAAGTTTAATAAATAAAAGAGATCGTCATTTCGAACGGAACACAGTGCAGTCGAGAAATCTATGCTAACAGATATCTCCATTCCGCGGTGCTGCAGTCGAGATGACGACCACTCTTTAAGCGAAATAAAAACTGGATGTCTGAAAATCAAAATCATTACGACGTATTAATTATCGGTGCTGGCCCAATAGGGATGGCCTGTGCAATAGAGGCGCAAAAAGCAAACTTAAGCTATGTAATTGTAGAGAAGGGTGCTTTGGTGAACAGTTTGTTTAACTATCCGGTGTTTATGACCTTCTTTTCTACTTCTCAAAAGTTAGAAATTGGAGGAGTTCCTTTCGTAACCATCAGTCCGAAACCTAACAGAAATGAAGCGGTTGAGTATTACCGTCGTGTGGCCGAAAAATTTGATTTAAATATCCATCTTTTTGAAAGCGTAAAACAAGTTGTTAAAAAGGATCATGATGTTTTCGAAATTAATACCACTAAAACTAATTATACGGCCAATAATGTAATTGTGGCTACTGGTTTTTATGATGTGCCATTGTTGATGAATGTTCCAGGAGAGGATTTGCCAAAAGTAACGCATTATTATAAGGACCCGCATTTATATGCATTTCAAAATGTGGTAGTGGTTGGCGCCAATAACTCGGGCGTAGATGCTGCTTTAGAAACGTATCGGAAAGGTGCAAATGTAACTATGGTTGTACGCAGCTGCGATCTTGGCCCTCATGTGAAATATTGGGTGCGCCCGGATATACAGAACAGGATTAAAGAAGGAGAAGTTAAAGCACTTTTTAACTCCGAATTGATTGAAATAAGGGAAGGCGAGGTAGACATTAAAACACCCGAAGGAATAAAAACCATCCCGAACGATTTTGTAATTGCAATGACCGGTTACCAACCGGATTTCGGAATGCTGAGGAAATTCGGCATCGAACTGCCCGAAACACTTTGCCCGGTTTATAACGAAGAAACCATGGAAACGAATGTGAGAGGTTTGTATTTGGCTGGTGTAGTTTGCGGCGGACTAGATACCCACAAACTTTTTATCGAAAATTCTAGGGTACACGCCGAAATGATTGTAAAAAATATTTTGAGTTAAATTTCTTACGAAGTTTAGCCAGGGGATAAGCGATGGAATAACTTCGTAAGTCTTACATCCACGTAAAAACTTCCGAAGTCTTCTGCACTCTAGGCTTTTAGACTTCTGAAGTTAATTGATTATTTTTTGAGCTTCCCCATTTATAGGTTACAGATAGCATCATAGAAACTACTATAATTTGAAGTATAAGCACAGCTTTAGATACGATCGTTAAAATAGTGAAGTTTTGTTCATATTGATTGATTTCTGGTTGTGCAGACAATGGCGGGTAAATCGTCCAGCCGTTAATATTGTGGTATGGATTAAAGAAAGGCAGAAGTTGTACTGCTATGGAAGCTAGCAGGATTAAAATAAAGCCTAAAAAGAAAATAAATGAGCGTTGAATTTTTCTGCAAAATGAGTGTTTAAGCTCTTTAAAATAGTAAACGAAAAAAGAAATAATAATGAAAAAGAATATCAATAAATGCTGTTTTTTAATCACGAAATAGGTGTCGTGAAGATTGATGTCAATGGAATTGCTAAAAAGGGTTTTTCCAAATATGCAGAAGCCGATAATTATGCTAATTGCAATGCAAGCTAAGAGCCATAAAATTTCCTGCAATAATGGTTTGTTTTTCATAATGAGCGAGATTTAGATT
>NZ_JBFTQI010000016.1:0-19395 GCF_056398925.1 Pedobacter sp. 01T416_2 | reverse complement strand
ATATATGCCGGTTACGGGTACGGTATTAGAAGTTAATGCTGAGCTAAACGATAATCCGGAATTGGTAAACGCTGATCCTTACGGAAAAGGTTGGATGGTAAAAGTATCTTTGGCTGATTTAGCTGAAGTAGAAGATTTATTAACTGCAGAAGCTTACCAGGAACTGGTAGGAGCATAATTATTATATTTTGTACAAAGCACTGAAACAGCAAAAATGGGCCGTTCTATGGACCATAGTAGTTTTAGTGCTTTGTAATATTGAAATTTCCGATTCTGTGGGTGGAAGCGGTTTTTTCTTTAAAGGCTTTGATAAAATGACCCATATGGGTTTTTTCTTTGTCTTATCGGTATTACTCTTCTACGGGAAAATAAGATATCAGCATACCTTCGCTTTCAGAACATTGACCATTTTTAAAATATTGCTCATCAATGCGGCAATTGGAGGCGGAATTGAACTGTTACAATGGAAAGTTTTTACCTACCGATCTGCAGAATGGTGGGATTTTGGCTGCGACATGTTAGGGGCATCCATGGCAGTTTTTAGTTATGTATTGCTTCATAAATTAAATTTCAATGAAACCATGACGAATACACCGCTTACCAAAAACAATTAATGTATCCGGAATCGCTTCATTGCAATTGAAAATAAAATAAAAACAATGAAAACGAAAGTTAGTATCATCTGTGTAATTGTGGCCATATGTTTAAGTGGATGCAGTATTTTTAAAAAGAACTGTAACTGCCCAAAAGTGTACTACAAAACTTATCCTTCACCACAAAAATAATCCCACTTCCGATCGATCTTCCTTTTAGATCTGATCGCCTACTAAAAGCTGTATTTAAAATGTTACCAAGCTTTTAACACACCTTAACAAACCTTTGCGCCTTTCCCTAGTCTGATAGCTTAGTTTTGTATTATAATATCTAATTTTTTGATGAAAAAAAACGTTCAGCGGGCAATATTCATTGTGCTCCTATTTTGTGGATATATTGCCCAGGCTCAAAATACTGGTTCAATAAGCGGTAAAGTAATTAACGCGAAAGATAAAAAGCCAGTCGACTTTGCTACAATAGCAGTTAAGAGCTTAAAAGATTCGAGTGTTGTTGCTTCAGGGCAAACCAATCCGGATGGATCTTTTAGTTTTAAGGGCATTGCGCCAGGTAAATATAGAATCTACTCCGCCTTTTTAGGTTTAAAAACAGCTACTAAAGATATAGAAGTGGCTAAAGCAGCAGTAAATGCGGGCGAAATTGCCATGAGCGACGATGGCGTTGATTTAAAAGATGTTAACGTTACCGCAACCATTCCAATTGTAGTAAAGAAAGACACCATTGAATTTGATGCCAAATCTATCAAGGTACGTGAAAATGCAGTTGTAGAAGATTTATTAAAGAAAGTACCAGGCGTAGAGGTGGCAAAAGATGGAAGTATTAAAGCCCAGGGCGAAACCATTACCAAAGTAAAGGTGGATGGAAAAGAATTTTTTGGAAACGACCCCTTATTGGCTACAAAGAATCTTCCTGCCGATATGGTTGATAAAATTCAGGTAATTGACGAGCTTTCCGAGCAGGCCCAGTTTACTGGTATTGATGATGGAACAAGAAATAAAATCCTGAACATTACAACCAAAAGCGGCATGAAACATGGTTATTTTGGAAACAGTACGGTAGGCTACGGTTCCAATGACCGATATGATGCAAGTTTGAACGTCAACAAGTTTGATGAAGACAGGCAGATTAGTTTTATTGGCCAGTTTAACAACGTGAACAAACAAAACTTTGGTCAGGGCGGTGGTGTAGGCAACGGATTTGGAGGCGGTGGTGGTCGTGGAGGCGGCGGTTTTGGCGGCGGTGGAGGCGGAAGTAGCGCTGGTGGAAATGGTGGTATCACCAATACAAATGCAGCGGGTTTAAACTTTGCAGATACCTATAAAGATGGGACCCAGTTTCAGGCCAGTTACTTCTTTAACAAAGCAACATCCGAACTGYTGCAGAATTCGCACACACAAAATCTTTTAGGTACAGGAACAACCGATATTAATCAAAAATTAGATAATACTACAGATCGGATCAACCATCGTTTCAATTTTATGGTTGATACTAAAATAGACCCTTCGTTATCGATCAAGATTCAACCCAATGTAACCTATACCGAAACTGATGGGAACAGCGTTACAGACTATACCCGAAATTTTATAACTTCATTAACAGAAGGTTTACAACGGAACACGACAACTGCAGCTACGCCTGCGTTTAGCAATAATTTATTAGTAAGAAAAAGTTTTAAACGTAGAGGTCGTACCCTTTCGTTAAACGTTAGTACCAGTATTAATGATAATAATGGTACGAATCTTAACTATAGAGATGAAACGATTACCACTGGTACTTCAAAGAGAGATTCATTAACCAACCAGTTGAATAATACAAGCAGTCATTCGATTAATAATACGACACGATTAGTTTATACTGAGCCCTTAAATAAAACCTTAAGTGTAGAATTTAATTACCAGAATGGGTATTCAAATAGCGATTCGCAAAGAGATGTTCTTAATTACAATCCTTTAACTTTGCAATATGACCTTGTAGACAATACTTTCTCGAATATTTATAATAACCGTACCCTTACCAATGCGGCAGGCGTTAGTTTAACAACAACAGAGAAAAAGTACAACTGGAATATTGGAGTAGCTGCACAGCAAACCAACAGGGTGAACACGAATTTAACTACTGGCTTAAAGCGTACGCAGAATTTTATTAATATTACCCCTTCAGCGCAGTTCAGGTATAACTTTAGCAACCGTAAACGCTTGTTTATTAATTATCGTGGTTCTACCACTCAACCAAGCATTGATCAGATTCAGCCAATTCCTGATAATACAAATTCGCAAACTATTTATGTAGGTAACCCAGCTTTAAAACCTTCTTTTAATAACCAGTTAAGGATTAATTTCAATAACTTTAATATTGAAAACGGTAGATTTTTCTTTGCAGGACTAAATTTGACACAAACTTTCAACAGTATCGGTAATAGTGTTGCACAGCTGCCTAGTGGTATTCAACAGGTGAGTTATGTTAATGTTGATGGTGTTTATGCAGGTAATGCTAATGCAACATGGTCTTTACCTTTAATGGCAGAGCGTAAATTAACCTTAAATATATCAGGTAATGGGGCTTATAACAGGAATGTAAATTACATTGTTCCACAGGGCGGTACCACATCAGTTAAAAACATTACCAATACGTATACCATTTCCAACGGTTATAAACTGGTTACCAACGTTGATAAATTTGATTTAACGGGGGGGATCACCGGTAGCTATACCAATTCATCCTTTTCAGCCCAACAATCTGCCAATACACAGTTTTATACCATTAATCCAAGCTTCGATGTAAGTTATGTATTGCCAGCCAATATCAGGTTAGCCATAGATATTGATTATTTCAGAAATTTTGGTGGTGGCGATCTGTATAACCAGGAATATACTATTCTTAATCCATACATCAGCCGTCAGTTCTTTAAAAACAGAGGTACATTTAAATTCTCTGTTAATGATGCACTTAACCAGAATACAGGAGTAAGCAGAACAGCTACAGGCACATCAATTCAGGATGTTAACTTTAATGTGTTAAAACGCTATTATATGTTGTCATTCACTTATTCGTTAACCCGTATTGGTGGCAGAACAATGAGTGGAGATATGCAGATGCCAGGTCAACGCGGTGGCGGTGGCGGTCAGCGCATAAGAATGTAAAGTATAATGCTTTAAATAATGAGAGTCCTGATGAAAATCGGGACTTTTCTTTTTATGCCCATTTCGTTTCCATATTAAATGTGTGATTGACATTTATGTATTTCAAATGTTACCAAAGTAAAATAAACCTTTGTAAAAGTCGCTAGTCTCTATGCTATAAACCAAACTAACCGAATGAAACAAATTTTTACGCTCCTACTTATTTTATCATCTTTTTATGTTTACGCTCAGAAAACGGGTTCAGTTAGCGGACGGGTTATTCAATCAAAAGATAAAAAACCGATCGATTATGCTTCTTTGGCTGTTAGAAACCTAACAGATTCGAGCATGGTTGGTGCTGTAAGTACCACCGAGGATGGGAAATTTGTTTTCAAAAACTTAAATCCGGGTACTTACAGACTTTATGCTGCATTTTTAGGCTTAAAGAATATCACAAAAGATTTTACAATCGCGGCAGATAAAACAGATGTGGCCTTGGGCGATATTGTTTTAGAAGGTGGTGCGATAGACCTTCAAACGGTTGATATTAAAGCAGAAATTCCGCCAATTGTAGTAAAAAAGGATACGCTCGAGTTTAATGCAAGCTCGTTTAAAGTGGTAGAGAATGCTGTAGTTGAGGATCTGTTAAAGAAATTGCCAGGAGTAGAGGTAGATAAGGCCGGAACAGTAAAAGCCCAGGGCGAAACCATTACAAAAGTTAAGGTAGACGGTAAAGAGTTTTTTGGGAACGATCCTTTATTGGCCACTAAAAATCTTCCGGCCGATATGATCGATAAAATTCAGATTATTGATGAACTGTCAGATCAGGCACAGTTTACCGGAATCGATGATGGTTCGAGAACCAAGATCATTAATATCACCACCAGAAAGGATAAGAAAAACGGTTATTTCGGAAACAGTTCTGGAGGTTATGGTTCTAACGACCGTTACGATGTAAATGCGAACATTAACCATTTTAATCAGGACAAACGCTTAAGCGTAATTGCACAGTTCAACAATGTAAACAAACAAAACTTTGGCGGTGGCTTGGGTGGAGGGAATGGCGGCAGTAATGGTGGCCGGGGCGGAATTACCGATACCAAAGCTGGCGGGTTTAATTTTTCGGATGAATATGCCGATCAAACCGAAATTAGCCTGAGTTATTTCGTTAATAAATCTGATAACCTTATTCTGTCGAACAGTGTAAGGCAAAATTTATTGGGTGATGAAACTACGGTTTTTAAGAACAATCAGGTCAATAATTCCGATCGTTTAAACCACCGCTTAAACTTTATGGTCGATACCAAGATTGATTCGCTAACCTCGCTTCGGATACAGCCAAATTTAAGTTATACCGATAACGAGAGCTTAAACAACAGCACCTATACCCGCGATTTTAATAAGTATATGATTACCGGGTCACAATTGTTAAGAAATCATAATACTGCACCATCCATTAGTAACAACATTTTATTGCGTAAAAAATTTATGCGTAGGGGGAGAACACTTTCATTAAACTTCAGTACCAATATCAACAATAACGATGCTGATAATTACAATACAAATCCTGAAACCAGAAAAGAAAACGGAACTACCACTCAAAAAACGACCGACCAGTTTAACGATCAGGAGAGCGAGTCCATCAACCAGAATACAAGATTGGTATATACCGAGCCCCTGGATAAAACCTTGAGCCTGGAGTTTAATTATCAGAACGGTTATAACCACAATACATCCGATCGTTTTACCTATAATTTCAATCCAGCTACCTTACAATACGATTTATTGGATGAAACCTTTAGCAATGCTTACGAAAATACCATTTTAACCAACTCGGCAGGTTTTAGCTTTAATAAAATGGCGAAAAAATACAATTGGAATGTCGGTGTGGCGGTTCAGAATACTGATCGCACAAATAACAATATCAGTAAGGGATTTGTACTCAAGCAGAACGTTTTCAACTATACGCCCTCGGCCATGTTCAGGTATAATTTTAGCAACAGTAAACGCATGGTGTTTAACTATAGGGGCAGCACAAACCAACCAACCATTCAGCAGTTGCAGCCGATCCGGAACAATACCAACACACAAAGTATCCCCGTTGGTAACCCTGATCTGAAGCCCGAATTCAATAATACCCTTCGCGTAGCCTACAATACGTTTACCGTCGGAAAAAACAGGTCCTTATTCGTCAATTTAAACCTAACCCAAACTTCAAACCGGATTGCGAATAGCAGTAGCTTAATTCAAAGCGGCGAAGACCAGGGAAAACTGGCTATTACTCCGGTGAATGTAAACGGTGTTTACTCGGGGTCTATTTCCTCTTCATTAAGTTTGCCGATTATGGCAGAGAATAAGCTGAACTTTCATATCAATGTTAGTGGTAGTTATGATAGGGATGTAAACTTTACCAATGCTTTAAAAAATATTACCAATAGCTGGTCTATTACCAATGGTTATCGCTTGGTTTCCAATTTAGATAAGCTCGATTTAACAGCTGGTTTAAATGGTTCGATTAACCGTGCAACCTATTCGGTTCAGCCTAATTCTAATACGCGTTATTATACCTTTAGTCCAAATGTGAGTGTAAGTTATTTATTCCCAGGAAATATCCGCTGGGCAATAGATGCCGATTATAACCAGAATACCGGAAGAGGAGAGGGTTTCGATACACATTTTACACTCGTAAATTCTTACATCAGCAAACAGTTCTTTAAAAACAGGGGAACCTTTAAAGCGGCGGTAAACGATTTGCTGAACGAAAACCAGGGCGTAAGCCGTACAGCCAATAACAATACCATTCAGGATGTAAGTTATAATGTACTGCAGCGTTATTTTATGTTTTCGTTTACCTATTCACTTAACCGCATGGGGGGTAAAAACCGCATCAGGGGAGGCGAAGAGGGTGGCAGGAAGCGTGGAGGTAATGGCGGTGGCGGCTTTGGCGGGGGCAGACAGCGGAACTAGATCATTTTAGGGTAAAGCTGTGTAATTTATATCCCACACACGACTATCTTATTTGGAATAAATCTAAAGAAAGGTTAACTTGCGCCAAATTTAGCACATGAAACTGTCGCACCTAAAAGTTGGAGAAAAAGGAACAATTGTAGCTTTTACAGATTTAGATATGTCTGTAAAGTTAATGGAGATGGGCTGCTTGCCGGGTGAGGTGGTAGAAGTAGAGCGTTTTGCTCCTCTGGGCGATCCAATGGCGATCCGTGTTGCTGGTTATCAGCTTTGCTTGCGTAAAAGCGAAGCCGATGTTATCATTATTCAATAAAAAAGCTGGGTTTGGATATTAAAGTTGCGTTAGTTGGTAATCCCAATACAGGTAAATCTACTTTATTTAACCGTTTAACAGGGTTAAATCAAAAAATCGGAAATTTTCCAGGCATTACTGTTGATAAGAAAACAGGTTTTACAAAACTTGCCAATAGTAAAGAAGCCGAAATAATAGATTTACCGGGAACGTATAGTTTATATCCGAAAAGTGYTGATGAAAGCATCGTTTTTCAAGTACTTGCCGATAAAAAAAACAATAGCCATCCTGATGTTATTGTCCTCATTGCCGATGCTTCCAATTTAAAGCGCAATATGCTTTTGTATTCGCAAGTGGCAGATTTAGGCATTCCTATGATTTTGGCCCTGAATATGATCGATCTTTCGGATAAACAAGGGATCGAGATCAATCTGGATAAACTTGCAGCGAAACTGGGCGTCCAGGTGGTTCCCATTTCAGCACGGAATAACATTGGGATTGACAAACTAAAAAAGGCTATTGCCAATACCAATAAAATTGCCACACAGCTCCAGGATGTAGATGTGAATTTTCTGGCTCCTGAAGCTATTAATGCCATAAAATCGAAACTTAATTCTGATAACGATTATTATGCGCTGCAGGTTTTGCACCAACATGAGCATTTAACTTTCTTTACCGAAAAAGAACAGGAAGAAATTGAAAATATAGAGCAGTCACACCATTTTGAGTCTTCAAAAATTCAGGCTGCAGAAACCATTGCCAGGTACAAACACCTCAGTACTATTTTATCTGATGTGGTTGTTGACAATGGTACCGAAAAGAAATTTTCTTTCAGCGATAAATTAGATGCTATTTTAACCCATAAAGTATGGGGATTTGCCATTTTCTTGCTGATTCTTTTTGTTATTTTCAATGCCATATTTGCCTGGTCATCTTATCCAATGGACTGGATTGAGACTGGTTTTGGTTTTATAACGAGTACCGGTCACGAATATTTGCCGGCGGGCATGCTTACCGATCTGTTATTGGATGGTGTTGTTGCCGGGCTAGGCGGCATATTCGTGTTTATCCCACAGATTGCAATCCTTTTTGCCTTTATATCCATTTTGGAAGATACCGGCTACATGGCCCGTGTTACCTTTATGATGGATAAAATTATGAGTAAGGTTGGCCTTAACGGTAAATCGGTGGTGCCGATGATAGGTGGTTTAGCCTGTGCAGTTCCGTCTATTATGGCTGCCAGAAATATCGAAAACTGGAAAGACAGGATGATTACCATCATGGTTACCCCATTGGTAAGCTGTTCGGCAAGGCTTCCGGTGTATATTTTAATCATTTCGTTAATTATTCCTTCTCAAACCGTTTTAGGTGTTTTTAACCTGCAGGGGCTGGCGCTAATGGTGATGTACCTGGTAGGGATTATTGCTGCGGTACTGGTGGCCTGGGTAATGAAATTCATCATCAAAACCAAAGAAAGATCTTATTTTATCATGGAGCTGCCGGTTTATCGCATGCCAAGGTGGAAAAATGTGTTCTACACCATGTACGAGAAATCAAAAACTTTTGTTTTCGAAGCGGGTAAGGTAATCATTGCCATTTCCATCATTCTTTGGGTAATGGCCTCTTTTGGGCCAGGAAGCCGTTTCGAAAGTATCGATAAAAAATACGAATCTGCTCTGGCCGATACTACAAAAAATACAGATCACATTAAAACCCTGGTGGCTACCGAGAAATTGGAAAATTCTTATGTGGGCATTCTTGGCCATTGGATTGAGCCTGCCATCCGCCCTCTGGGTTACGATTGGAAAATTGGTATTGGTTTAATTACCTCCTTTGCTGCCCGCGAAGCTTTTGTAGGTACTATGGCTACGATTTATAGCGTCGATGGCGGTGATGAGGATACAAGCACCATTAGAGAACGCATGTCTGCCTCGGTTAACAGTCGCACCGGTTTGCCTGTATATACTTTTGCTACCGGCATTTCATTAATGCTTTTTTATGCTTTTGCCATGCAATGTATGAGCACAGTAGCTATTGTATACCGCGAAACTAAAGGCTGGAAATGGCCGGTTATCCAATTGGCTTATATGACAGCCATGGCTTACGTTGCTGCGCTTGTTGCTTATCAACTGTTGAAATAGTGTTGTCTTTTTTCGTTTGTCATCCTGAGCGTAGTCGAAGGACTTTTTTATAAATATGATTATTAAGGTTAGGAGAGCAAGGCCTGTATAATTATTTGAGTTTCCTCCCGCTTTCCGTTTTACTTATCCCGATGAAATATCGGGATTGCGTGTTCACTCCAATCGGGTCTAGGTGGCTCGTTAGGTGGTGCTATTTTTGGCTGGGTGCTGTATAAACCTCAGTTCCTAAACCCGGTAGTAGCGGCAGCCCGATTCTTCATCGGCTATAGCGAATAACGGGACTACTGTTCCCGATTAATATTGAATGCTCATTTTCAAATAAAAAATTATATAAAAGCTATTAGGAGCGCAGCGCCTGTAAAACTATCTGGGTTTTTTCCCGCTTTCCGTTTTACTTTGCCTGCGGCTTCGTGTTCACTCCAATCGGGTCTAGGTGGCCAATTGAGTGCTGCTATTAATGGTTTGGGGCCTAGCTACACAAACCTTTGTTTCTAAACCCGGTAGTAGCGGCAGCCCCCTCCCGATTTTACATCGGGATTCATCGGGGCTATAGCGAATAACGGGACTACTGTTCCCAAAATCCCACTCAGCGTTCATTTCCTGATTATTAAGAATGACCAATAGCATTTTACCATATAAGGCATATGAGATCATTTAAGCTTCGTGTTCTTAATGAAATCTTTTTGCTTTAGTCTTTTACCTTTAGTCTTTCTGCTCTACCCCAGTTCAATCTGACGCTTAATGCTCTCTTCTAACGAGATTAAAGTCTCCGTACGCTGAATACCGTTCACGGCCTGTATTTCTTCGTTTAAAACGTGGCGTAAATGATTGGTATCCCTGCAGATAATTTTGGCAAACATACTGTAGGCACCGGTAGTATAATGCAATTCTACCACTTCTTTAATTTTGCTCAATTGTGCAACTGCATCTTTGTACTGGATTCCTTTCTCCAGGTAAATACCCAAAAAGGCACAGATATCATATCCAGCCTTCTGCGGATCAATGATTAAGTGCGAGCCCTTAATAATGCCCATTTCCTGCAGTTTCTTCATCCTAACGTGTATCGTTCCGCCCGAAACAATCAGATCTTTGGCGATTTCTGTATAAGGTTTAGTGGCATCCTGCATCAATTGTTTCAATATATCGATGTCGAGGTTGTCAATTTCTAAATTGGAATTGTCTTTTTTAAGCATATTTTTGAATTATGATAAGCGAATTTACGAATATTTATCAATATTATAAAAATAAAATTAAATGTTTAAAATATTTGCAAGGTATTGGTTGTTCCTTTACATTTGTATCAAGCAATTAACAAAAAGGAAACGTTCTTTCAAAATTGCATAACATAATGTAGGGTGGTGAAAYWGGCAGACACRCCTCCTTGTCTCGGTGGYGGRGAATAATGGGACAAACGCAGTTTATTGGGTTGACCACAAATTAATTTTTTGAACTGTAGCTAACTACCCCTTGAAGGTTCGACTCCTTCCCCAACAGCATTTTTTATGAATAATAAGTTAGTTAATTGAGCAATCCTGGATAGGTTGCTCTTTTTCTTTTTTAGGCTATTTTTTTCATAACTCTCCTATATTTATAGATATATTGTTATATTACCAATCAACTTTTATTCGTTCAATGCCTGTGATGAAGAAACGCGTTTCGATCAAAGATATCGCTAAACAATTAAATATTTCCATTACAACCGTATCGTTTGTAATTAATGGGAAAGCAAGAGAAAAAAATATTAGCGAATCGCTTACCAAAAAAGTTTTAGAACTGGTTGCTGAATTAAATTATCAGCCCAATACCCTTGCAACAAGTTTAAGAACAGGCAAAACAAAAATTATAGGCTTCTTGGTTGATGATATTTCTGAACCTTTTTTCTCGGGTATAGCACGCCGAATTGATGAAATTGCTTCGAGCCTTGGTTATAAGATACTTTTTAGCAGTACCAGAAACGATACCGAAAAGGCAATAGAATTGCTGCAGATTTTTAAAGACAGGCATGTTGATGGCTATATTATGGCCTTGCCTGAAGGTTTGGAAGAAGAAGTTAAAAAATTGATTCAAACAGATGCCCCAGTGGTACTATTCGATCGGTACGTACAGGATGTTAAAACAGATTATGTAATAATCGATAATCTAAGCAGTACCTACGAAGCTACCGAGCACCTCATTAAGAATAATTATAAAAAAATAGGTTTTGTAACCATTGATACTTTACAGCAGCAGATGGTAGACCGCTTGGCGGGTTACGAAAGTGCTGTAAAAAAATATAACTTGCCGGCAATTGTAAAGAAGATTAAATATGTAAACTCTGCCGAATCAATTGAGGAGATGATAAAGTTTTTTAAAGCAGAGAAACAGCTGGATGCGGTAGTTTTTGCTGCCAACTATATTTGTTTAGACGGTTTAAGAACTTTTAGAAAACTAGGTATTCAGATCCACAAGGATATGGCTGTTGTTTCTTTTGATGATTTCGAAATTCTGGAGTTTTGCGAGCCTCCGGTTACGGCTATTGCACAACCTCTTGAGGCGATTGCAGAAAACGTGATGAAAATTTTATTGAACAAGCTTAAGAAAGCAGGAAAGCCTGTCGAAAACATGCAGGTGTCGTTACCCACTATCTTAAACGTTAGGGGCTCAAGCGCAAAGCAATAAAAAAAGGGAATAGATCTTAGTCCATTCCCTTTCTGATTGTATTTTATACAGATTAAACTGTCATTACATCTTTTTCTTTAGCTTCGGCGTGTTTGTCAACCTTGATGATATAAGCATCGGTTAATTTTTGCACTTCGCCTTCACCTGTTTTAATCTCGTCATCAGAAACACCTTCGCCTTTCAGTTTTTGAATTTTGGTATTGGCATCTTTACGGATGTTACGAACGGTAATGCGGCCTCTTTCGGCTTCTTCCTTTACTTTTTTCACCAAGTCTTTTCTACGCTCTTCTGTTAAAGGCGGCACAACCAGGCGGATAACAATGCCATCATTTTGTGGATTGATACCAATATTGGCTACCTGAATAGCTTTTTCAATCGCGGTTAAAAGTGATTTTTCCCAAGGTTGGATTACGATTGTTCTGGCATCAGGCGTATTAATACTGGCTACTTGTGATAATGCTGTAGCTGCGCCATAATAATCCACGAAAATACCATCCAACATTCCAGCTGATGCTTTACCAGCTCTGATTTTAGTTAATTCAGATTCACAATGATCGATGGCTCTATCCATTGCAGATTGAGCATCCATTAATTGTAATTGTATGAGGTCGTTCATAATTGTGTGTATTTCTACAAAAATAATAATTTTTATTCCTTATTTAACCAGGGTTCCAATAGGTTCGCCATTGGCGATTTTCATGAAATTGCCATGTTTGTTCATATCAAACACAATAATCGGCACTTGGTTTTCTTCGCAAAGAGTAAATGCGGTCATATCCATTACATTAAGCCCCTTATCGTAAACTTCCCTAAAAGAAATTTCATCATATTTAGTGGCCAGCGGATCTTTTTCAGGATCGGCCGTATAAATCCCATCAACACGTGTTCCTTTTAGAACAACATCAGCTTTGATTTCGATAGCACGCAAAGCTGCTGCAGAATCGGTTGTGAAGTATGGATTTCCCGTTCCTGCACCAAAAATAACCACACGGCMTTTTTCTAAATGGCGAACAGCTCTTCTGCGGATAAATGGCTCACAGATCTGCTCCATTTTAATTGCAGTAAGTAACCGTGTTTTAATACCCACTTTTTCTAACGCATCTTGCAAGGCCATAGAGTTGATAACTGTTGCCAACATGCCCATATAATCGGCCTGTGCTCTGTCCATCCCACTTTTTTCGGCGCTTAAACCTCTAAAAATATTCCCCCCTCCAATTACGATTGCGATTTCTAAACCTTTATCGTGTACGGCTTTGATATCTTCTGCGTATTGTTTAACGCGTTCATTATCAATTCCATATTGTTTGTCGCCCATTAGCGATTCTCCGCTAAGCTTTAATAGGATGCGTTTGTATTTCATGACCTCAAAAATATTAACATTTTTTTAATACCAAGCTATGCTTTTTAATAATTGATGTAAATATTTAAATAGAAATACTGATTTAAAGAAAAAGGAACAATATCCTGAGATATTGCTCCTCTTATCATATTACTTTTATTACAGATGGCGAGCCATAATAATCTGTTTAACGTTAGTTAAAGATGTAACGGACACCAAACTGTGCCTGCCAGCGCGAAATCTGATCGGTAATATTTTTATACGTTGTAGTGTATGGAGTTAAATTTGCTTTGTCTTGATATGGAAAAGAATAAGTAGGTTTTCCTGATACAGCATCTAAACCTTTATATGCCAATAGCACGGCCGTATTGTATGTAGATAATGGAATATTTGGTGTTTGATACAAACCCCAATCACTATTTAGCATATTGCCCAGGTTAATAATATCTAATGTAAACTGAAGTGTATTTCTTTTTCCTTTAGGGCCAACAAAGAAATCCTGTGCGATGTGAAGATCGGCTCTTTTGAAATAAGACATGATGGCGCCGTTTCTTTTTGCAAATTCACCTCTGTGTTTGCTCAGGTAACTATCTTGGCTAATGTAGGCGTTTAACTGGTTCCAGATCTGTGCCGGTGTGCGGGTATCGCCAACAAAATCGGGAACCAAAGTAATGTCGCCTTGGTTTTGTGGGATGTAAAGCAGATCATTTGCTCCACCATCATTGTTAATGTCGCCAGATGAAACATAACTAAATGCACCATTATTGGCTGATTCGAAAATTAAACCGATTGTGGTTGCTGCATGTTTAAAATATTCTCTTTTGTAGCTTAATGATGCAATGACTCTATTTGGTTGGATGAAATTGGTGTTGGCTAAAACATCCGAGTTTGCATCTCCTGCAATGGCTCTTTGCGACCAAATTGAGCTTGCAGTAGAACCGCCATCATTAACAGATCGCGATTGACTATAAGTATAGGCCGCACTTGCATTAAATCCGTTTAAAAAAGATTTTTGTAGTTGGCCCGTGATGAAATACGAATAACCTTTTTTGGTATTCTGCATGTAAATAAACGGCGATATAGAAGGGTTTGCCGCAGTTGTACCAGTTTGTGTAGATTTTGCGGTATAACGTTGTTGTCCTTCAATACCTGGAAGTGTGATCAAACCTGTAGAATTATTAGGCAATGCTGCATTTGAGAAATTTACAGCATTGATATCTTTGGTATATGAGGCCTCTATGGTTGCAATGATACCCATTGGCAACTTCTGATCAACAGCAACGTTGGTTCTCCAGATTTGAGGGTATTTGAAATCTTTAGAAGTTGCGTCTACTTCATACGAAGTATTGGCATTAACTGTACCTGGAGCAGGGCGGTTTGCATTTACATTCGGATTAAAAATCAATCGGGGATCTCCAACGGTTGAAACAGTACTTGAGCTGAATAGTGTCCCGGTGTTAGAGGCCTGGTTAGAGATCCAAACATAAGGCACCTGACCAGTAAAAATCCCTGTACCGCCTCGCAACTGTGTTGTTTTATCGCCAAAAATATCATAATTGAAACCTACACGTGGAGAGAACAATAATTTTTTGTTTGGGAATTTTGAAATATCTACCTGCAAACCGTTTTGAAAGGTTAGTGCCGCCAAATTTGGATTTGGATCTAACTTGGTAGGGAAATAGGTATAATCTGCCCGTATACCGTAAGTTAATTTGAAATTATCGCTTACCTGATATTTATCCTGTGCGTATAAACTCAGGTTATAAGACGACATTTTTGCGAATGGAAATGCACCATCCGCCAATGCAGAATTACGGTAAGAATAACTTACAGCTGGTGCATTGTTCATAAAATCGTCGGCAGTTTTGAAATAATACAGACCATTATAGTTTGGTGCAAAACCATTTAAAAATTTATTCAACTGGTTACTAGTCCCAATGGTGATTTCGTGTTTACCAGCATAGATCGAGAAATCATCAGAAAACTGATAAATGTCGGAGTTTAATAAGTTGTTTGCTGTAAAAACTTCGTAGCCGAAACTCGTTAAAATGCCTCCGTTTCCGTTACCAATATCAACCATTGGTAGTTCAGCGCCATTTGAAGCCCGAAAATCTCTCAAGGCAGAATAACCAAGCGTTAATTTGTTCGACATGCTGTTCCCAATCCTGGTGTTTAACTCTACGATACCAATGTTAAAGTTATTGTTTATGGTGTAACTCGATCCAAAGTAAGGCATAGAGGTTGAAGAAGGCGAACGGCTACCATTTAAGCCCGCCGGAATACCCGAACCGCTGGCTACCACCTGTCTGTTCGATTTTAAGTAGAAATATTTCGCACTTAAAGTATTGTTAGCATTGATGTTCCAATCTATCTTCGCGGTTATTTTATCACTTTTCGTCTCGTATGGATAATTCTCGTATGGACCTGTGGCATAATTGTACTTGCTCATTAAATAGTTCGATAGCTTATCTAAGGTTGCCGCATCTGCTGCGGAAACATTGGCTCCTGATAAAGCTGGTCTTGAAGCTACAAAGGAGGTAGCAGGCGTGCTGATCCGCTCTTGTTCGCCCGAAACAAAGAAAAATAATTTGTCTTTAATGATCGGCCCACCAATATTTAAACCACGTTGATTATACTTGAAGTCTACAACTGGTATTTTTGTAACCCCCGCTGAGTAGCCTGTTAAATCGGTCCCTCTCGTATAGTAATAGGCCGAACCCTTAAAGTTATTTGTTCCCGATTTTACAATGGTATTGATGCCCGCACCGGTAAAAGATCCCTGACGAACATCGTAGGGTGCAATATCTACCTGAATTTGTTCAATCGCATCTAGTGATATCGGCTGAGAGTTCGCCTGTCCACCTAAACTACCAGATAGTCCGAACGAGTTGTTAAACAGGGCTCCATCCACAGTTAGGTTGTTATAAGAACCGCTTCTGCCACCAAAACTTAAACCGCCAACAGTAGTAGAATTGGCTGATGGGGTTAGTTTGGTAAAATCGGATAATGAACGGCTAATCGTTGGCAAATTATCAATCTGCTGCCGGGTTATGGTTTCCCTTGCCCCCGTTCTGGATGAGTTGATCACTTTATCCTGCGTTCCCTTTACTACAACATCGGCTAAGTTTTGCGATGTTTCGGTTAATGAAGCATCAACCCTTAAATCTTCTCCGATAGTTGTGCTCAGATTTTCTTTAACCAGTTCGTTGTAGCCGATATAGCTTATTTTAATGGTGTATGGCCCACCTACACGTACGTTCGGTAAGTTGTACCGCCCATCGGCCCTGGTAATTGTTGCGTATTTTGTACCTGAAGGAATATGCACAGCGGTAACTGTTGCACCGGGAATTACCCCCTTTTGATCTTTAACTGTACCAATAAATGATGCAGTTGTAACCCCCTGAGCAAAACCACCAATGGTTATTGCAAGCATAAATGTGAATAATAGTAGTAGTTTTTTCATTAGTTTATGTTTTTTTGTTAGTGATAAAGCAATTATAATCTGTTATTGCCCTATGGCTCTTAAAATTATGATGTTTTATTCACTTTTTTACAAAAATACACGCACTTAATACTGCTAATGTTCTATTTAAATTAATTAATTGTTAAGTACTTGCCCTGTTCGGGGAAAATCAGTGTTAAATCTTTCGATTTCTCTGAAATCAGTTGCTTTTTTACTTTTTTGGCAGTTTTCTGTGGCGGTTTAGTGTGTGTTACAATAAAAGATATTTTTTTAAAAGCTTTTGAATCAGTTAAACTTTCGAGTTTTGATAATTCACTATAAAAAAGCTTTGGTGTAAGGTGTCCGAATAATTGTTTATCAGGCTGTTCATTGGGGAAAGAAACCTCCAGGAAAATTGCTTTTAACTGTCCTGCATTAATAATCGGCGCTATGGTTTGCCATAAGCTGGCGAGTTTGTCCGATTTTTCAATTTCATCTGCGCCGGTATCTCCAAGGTACAATACATAACTATCATTGTGACTGATCAAAAAAGCAGTGCTTTTATATGGTTTTCCATGGCTTAGTTCAAAAGCCCTTACTTTCATTTCCGTTCCATCAAGCAGATAAGTTTCACCTTCATTAAGAGGTGAGTAGGTGTACTTTTTTAATTGTGGTTTCTCGCCTTCATTTGCGAAATTGGCCCAGGCATCCCATGTAAAGTATTTATCCCTCAAAATATTCAGCACCGAAGGTATTCCGTAGATGCTTTTGGATGTATCGGCCGGAGAGTTGATAATCAAACCTGCTACATGATCTAAATGGGCATGTGAGATCAAATATCCCTTAATCTGTTTTCGCTGAATCTCTTCGCTTATTCCTCTTAATGATTTATATTCAATGGCCTTTTGAATACCGGCATTTATGGTGCCTGCATCTAAACAAACATAATTTGCGCTACCTTTTGGAGCAATCATATAAGAGGATAAATTGCTCTCATCATCTCCGCCCTTCACTCCGAGGGGTATTATTGTAAAAGCAGTACCTATTTCTTGTCCCCAAGAATTACTGGTATAAACTGACAAGAATATTATCGCTGCGAGGATTTTTTTGAACATGTTAAATTAATTATATCGTTTCGCCTTTAAATATGACCTCTTTTAAATTCAGGTCATCATCAAGTACCAATAAGTTTGCCTGATGCCCGGTTTCTATCGTTGCAGTAAGATTTTCGATGCCGATCAATTGGGCAGGGTAGCGCGTTCCCATTTTAACCGCATCATTTAAGCTGATGTCACAATGTAATACACAATTTTTAACAGCTTCTAACATCGTGAGCGATGAGCCGGAAAGTGTACCATCAGGCATAACATATTTATTGCCTTTTTGAACATGCTGATACGGCCCTGTTGAACAAGCAGTAACCGCATCGGTGATGAGGAACAAACGTTCTTTTAAAAGTTTTTGGGCAAACTTAACTACTTCGAAATCCAGGTGCTGACCATCGGCAATAATGCTGGCCATAGCTTTGTCGTGGCTAAAAACAGCGGTTGGGATACCCGGTTCGCGGTGATGGATAGGACTCATGGCATTAAAAAGGTGTGTAGTGGTCTGGATGCCTTTGTTATAAGCAGTTATTGCCTCATCGAAGGTTGCATTACTATGCCCTAAAGAAACCACGACACCATGGTCTAGTAAGTATTGGATCACTTCATCATCTTGAATTTCCGGCGCTATCGTCATCATTTTAATTACGCCATCACCAAAATCAATTAATTTCTTAATTTCATCTAACGAGGCCTTTCGTACAAAGGCCGGAACATGGGCACCTAAGCGTTTTGGATTTAAAAATGGCCCTTCTAAATGTAGCCCCAAGAAATTTTTTGCAGCTATACGGTGTTCTTTAGCTGCTTTGATACATTCATCAAAAACTTCAGGAGAATTTGTTGCCATACAAGCTAAAAAGCCTGTAGTGCCTTTTTTAAGCAGCTCATTTTCCATGATGCTTAATGATTCGCTGCTTGGCTCGGCTGAAAATAACCTGTCGCCGGCACCATAAATCTGTAAATCTATAAAACCTGGTACAACGAGCGAATGGCTGGTTTCTTTGTTGTCGCTTGCCTTAATATTGGAAATTAGAGCGCCATTAATCATGATGTTCTGACTCTTTTTTAAATCGTTGCCCTTAAAATAGGAGGTATTGGAAATTACTTTAGGCATATCAAACGTTTGAGTAAATTTAATCTTACACGGTCAAAGTTAAATATTGTAGCTATATATTTGGGTAATAAGATAAAATAACCAAATGAATGAAAATCAGTCTAATAGAAGAGGTTTTTTAAAGGCCGGACTAACTTTAGGTGCTGCTACTTTGGCAGCACCAGCAATGGCGATTGCAGATGTATCCGCTGAGGAAGAGGGTTTTAAAATTGCAGTAGGCCCTTATCTCCAAACCAATTTCAATAACTCGATGACCATTCTTTGGTTAACCAATAAAAATGCTGCAGGCTGGGTAGAATTTGGAGAACAGGCAGATCAGCTTGGCCAAAAAGCATATGGAAAGGCCGAATTGGGTTTAATGCAGGCTAATAGCAAGTTAAATGCCGTAACGCTCAAAAATTTAAAACCAGGAACAAAATATTATTATAAAATTGTTTCGAAAGAAATTAAAGATTTCCAGCCTTACAAATTAACCTACGGTGTAACGGTAAGCAGTGCTGTTGAAGAATTTGTGAATGCAGACCGAGCGAAAGACGGGGTTTCGTTCTTAATGATGAATGATACGCACGATCGCCCGGAATCAATCCCTCATTTGTTGGGGCTTGTTC
>NZ_JBFTQI010000015.1:0-19452 GCF_056398925.1 Pedobacter sp. 01T416_2 | reverse complement strand
GATCAAATGTGGTTCGTTGTAGTTTTGCATCAGGAAATAACAGGCGTCTGCCAGATCATCTGCAAATAAAAATTCGCGCATGGGCGATCCTGATCCCCAAACTACAATTTCTTTTTCGTTATTTGCTTTTGCCTCGTGTACCTTACGGATCAAAGCAGGTAAAACATGCGAATTTTGAGGGTGATAATTATCATTAAAGCCATACAAATTTGTTGGCATTACCGAGATAAAATTACAGCCATACTGATCGCGGTAGGCATCGCACATTTTGATCCCTGCAATTTTTGCAATGGCATAAGGCTCATTGGTGTGCTCTAAAGTTCCGGTTAAAAGGTAGTCTTCTTTTAAAGGCTGTGGGGCCATTTTTGGGTAAATACAGCTCGATCCCAAAAACATGAGTTTCTTAACGCCATTTACATAAGCATTGTGGATCACATTATTTTGTATGGCTAAATTCTCGTAGAGGAAATCGGCCCTGTATGTATTGTTGGCTACAATGCCACCTACCTTTGCTGCGGCAAGAAATACATAATCTGGTTTTTCTGCTGCAAAGAAATCGGTAACCGCCTGTTGGTTGCGTAAATCTAGCTCGCTCGAAGTTTTGGTTATAATATTCTCGTAACCCTCTTTTTGCAGTTTGCGGTAAATGGCCGAACCCACCATACCACGATGACCCGCAACATATATTTTAGCGTTTTTTTCCACGGTATTTTTTATAGGTTACAAAAATACGATTCCTAAATAAGAATGACATTAATCTTTCTGGCAAAAGAAACTTCGATTATTGATTTAATTGTATTTTTGCAGAAAAAAAACTTTTGGGTAAAGATAAACTTAGGCGTTTTGCAGAAATTGAAACATTTGCAAACGTATATCAATTAGAACAAGGAAAAACTTTAAAGGGAAACTGGGCTTCAGAACATTTTAAAAATACGAATCCCATTGTGCTCGAGCTGGCATGTGGAAAAGGCGAATATTCGGTAAACTTAGCCAGGTTATTTCCTGAAAAAAACTTTATAGGTATTGATTATAAAGGTAACCGCATTTGGAGAGGCGCAAAAACAGCTATTGAAGATGGAATTAACAACGTTGCTTTTTTAAGAATCCAGATTGAAAATTTATTGGAGTATTTCAACGAAGGAGAAATTGATGAGATCTGGATCACTTTCCCCGATCCGCAACCACAAGATAGCCGTGAGAAAAAACGTTTGACTTTCCCCGCATTCCTGAACCGTTATAAACTTGTTTTAAAACCAGGCGGCAATGTTAATTTGAAAACGGATAATGACCAATTGTATGCTTATACTTGCGAAAAGGTTGCAGAATTAGGATTGCCTGTACATAAAAATACCGATCATCTGTATACTTCAGAACTGGTTGATGAAGTATTGTCGATCAAAACCTATTACGAGAAAAAATACTTGTTACACGATAAAAATATTAATTATATTCAATTTTCTTTTGAATAATGGATACCAATTTTTACGAACAGGTTTATGAGATTGCCCGGTTAATTCCGAAAGGAAGGGTTACATCTTATGGGGCTATCGCGAAAAGTTTAGGTGCAGCAAAATCATCAAGAATGGTTGGACATGCCATGCTTTATGCCGGAACAGCCCATCCTGGTGTGCCTGCCCATAGGGTGGTAAACAGTAGTGGCTTGTTAACCGGAAAGTTTCATTTCAAGCCGCCCGAACTGATGGAGGAGTTGTTAAGGAAAGAAGGCGTTGAAGTGAAGGACGATAAGGTGGTGAACTTTAAAAAAGTATTCTGGAATCCGCTCGAAGAAATTACAGTATAACGGGTAAACTTCGTTTATAATCGGTAAGGGTAAAAATAATCAGAATCAATAAACCTAAACAGGCGTAGAAAATTTCGTCGGTTAAATTCCCTTTAAAAAGCGTAAAGGCTAAGATAACAAAGATAATACTAACAAAAAACTCAATAAGACCATGAAGTTTAAGGTTAATGATCTTAAAAATACCCCCGCTGAAATTAGTGGTTATCGTTAATAAAAAATGAATGATGCCCAATGTGTAAGCCAATGTTGAAGCGGTTTTAGAAAGACCAAAAATATCGGGCGAAGCCAATAAAAGCATTACCAATAGGTAATCTAAAACGGCATGAAATTTTGGAGATATCATTTTCATAATCAAATGTTTATATCCCTAACAAATAACAGTTAAAAAAGATTTTAAAATATGGGAAAGCTTGTAGAAGAATTTAATGGCTATCGTGAAAAAATGAACGATAGAATTATGGAGACGGYGAATACAAATATTAAACGATTTTTTGCGCTCGATACAACCTCCTATGCTGATGGAGCCTTAGATGTTAAAACGAAAGAGATGTTAGGCCTGGTAGCCTCGATGGTTTTGCGCTGTGATGATTGCATTAAATACCACCTCGGAAAATGTTTCGATGCAGGTGTAAATCATGATGAGATGAACGAAATTTTCATGATCGCCAATCTCGTGGGCGGTAGTATTGTAATTCCACATTACAGGAGAGCGGTGGAGTATTGGGATGAATTGAGTTTGGAGGCGGGAGTTTAACTCATTTTGTACAGAAGAATCGTCATGCTGAACTTGTTTCAGCATCTGCTTGAGAAAATTATCTCAAGATAAAGACCCTGAACTAAATTACCTACGGTGAGCTCGCTTAAGGCTCGGTTTACTGTGTAGCTTTCCGCTGCGCTACAGGTCAGGGTGACGAGCGTATTTTATTGATCGCCATTTTAACAGTTTGTAAAGAATATTTAATTTAAATTTTTCGAAAGGTGAAACTATGCAAGACTCAAAAATACGCTGTAGTTGGGCCGGAAACGATCCGCTCTATATCAAATATCACGATGAAGAATGGGGAAAGCCTGTTTATGATGATAAAATTTTATTCGAATTCCTGATTCTCGAAGGTGCGCAGGCTGGCTTAAGCTGGATTACTATTCTCAGAAGACGGGAAAACTACCGTAAAGCCTTCGCCGATTTTGATGTTAACAAAGTAGCCGCTTTTACCGAAAAAGATATAGAGCGCTTAATGAACGATGAAGGCATTATCCGTAATCGTTTAAAAGTTAACGGAGCCATTACCAACGCTAAACTGTTTATCGAAATCCAGAAAGAATTTGGCAGTTTTTCTAAATACATGTGGGCTTTTGTTCCAGGTGGCAAACCGATCCAAAATCAGATTGAAAAAATGAGTGATGTTCCGCCAAGAACTCAACTTTCCGATCAGATTAGTAAAGACATGAAGAAACGTGGTTTCAAATTTTTCGGCACCACCATCTGTTATGCACATATGCAGGCAACCGGCATGGTTAACGACCATTTGTTAAACTGCTGCGCAAGGTAATGTTTGCTTCAGCTACAATACACACGGATAGATTTTTATTGAGGCAATTTTGTTCTGACGATCTAGCATTTATTTTTGAAGGATTATCCCATCCTGATGTGATTCGCTATTATGGTGTGCGCTATGCAAGCCTAGAGGAAACCAATGAGCAATTGATCTGGTTCAATGACCTTCAAAAAAATGAAACAGGTATCTGGTGGGCAATCTGTGATAAAGAAAACCTTGGTCTCTTAGGTGCCATAGGATTTAATGATTTAAGTAAAACAGATCAAAGTGCTGAAATCGGTTTTTGGCTGTTGCCCAAACATTGGGGAAAAGGCATCATTAAAGAAGTAGCAAATCCCATTTGTAATTATGCCTTTGAGAAATTAGGCTTAATAAAAATCGAGGCTATGGTTGAAACTCAAAATGAAAACAGCAAAAAGGTACTCCAAAAACTTGATTTTGATTATCAGAAAACAATGGAGAACTGTGAAATTAAAAACGATAAGCTGATCAGTTTAGCCATTTATATAAAGCTAAAGCGCGATGATATGAGTTAAAAGATCTTGCAATCCTAAAATCTATTTTTAATCCTAGCTCTATTTCTTTGTGGCGTTATACTCCTTAACCCATTCTATTACATCTCTGCTATTAAAATCTGTCCCAGCTTCAACTTTAGCTTTTAAAGCAGGTTGGTCGCCCATTTTTTGCAATAAAATATTTTTAACTTCAGTTTTTTTAGTGTCTTCGGTTATTGCTTTCATAGGTACTTCCTGTAAAGGACCAGCACCTGGTTTTTCAATAAAGTAACGAACAATAGGCGCACCCGCTGGTCTCTCTGGTGCAGCATTACGGCCACTGCCGATGCTAATGCCTCCACCCATACCCATGCCACCATAACCACCGGTTCCTGTTCCAATACCAATTGATGGCCTGAATTTTACTTTTTTCTCTTTTACTGCAGGAACCAAGGTACCTCCGCCAAAAGAATAAAGATTAACCGTTCCCATTTCGATTACCTTAACAAAACGGTATTCGAAATTGCGCCCATTTGCAAAACCCTTGCTCACAAAGCTATCACCGTTCCAGAAGAAGTTCTTAACATCCTTAGCAGGCAAAATCACATCGGTTTCATCATTGGCGCTAATAAAAACCGAAAAATAATCGGTGCCCTTTATCGTTCCACGGATGACATCATCGTTGTTTTTAACAATAAAATCCTGAGCTGAAAGTTGATTTAGCGTAAGTAAGAAAAGAAAAACAGATAATAGAAATTTCATATGCTCAATTGCTTTTCACAAATAACGGAACTTAATTCCAAAACATACTAATTCAGATTAATTTTGATATTTCCTGTCGCTACATCAGGATGCTCTTTTTGAAAATTAATAAATGATTCTTTCATTTTATTTAAAGCATAAGCTTTTGTATTGACAATATTCTTGCCCAATGCATAAAACTTATTCAAAATATAAAGCTTAAACAAATAATTCTTTAGCTCTGGATCAGCTTGGGTATCAGTCATCACTTTACGCAGACTTTCCCGATCAATAAAATTAACCAGTCCGATATTACTGGCAATGTAGTTGGCAATCTTATTAATAGTTTCCTGTTCATTGCTAAAAGCATCTTTAGCAGCGTTAATATCCTCGATTGATTTTAGCTGTACGGCAATTTCTTTTGCCAAAACTTCTTTGTTAACAGCAATCAATCCCTTTGGAATATAAAATATAGAATCGGTTTTATAAGGATCAACAAAGAGAAATAGCGTATCTTTTGTAGTTGGATTTATCAAAGTATAACGATCTACAATACCTGTATTTGAATGTTGACTATTTCTTTTAGTAAAGTCGATTTTTGATCCATCAGGCCAGCGGTAAGAATTTTCGAGTTTGGCCATTCTTACTCTTAAATTATCCCGATCGGAAATGTTTTTAAAGGCACCACTGCCTATTGGCCGATCGATTGACGCGCCATAACCATCATTGGGTCCTTTTAGGTTTTCGAAAGTGATATAGGTAATCAAGGTATCGGATGGAAGCTGAGCCTTGGTTAAGCAGGCAGTCATGCAAAAAATTAAGGTAAAGAAAGTTTTCATAAAAGCGTTTTTTATAAATGATGCTTAAAGTAAGAGATTTCAATAAATAATTTATTTTTTTTTGTTGACAAAGCATTTTAGTGATATGACTAACTTTGGTTACTTTTATCATCCGATAAATCTGTTTGTCGGTATAACATTAATCGGTGTAATCACATGAATAAAAAACTCTTTCTCCTAGATGGTATGGCGCTGATGTACAGGGCRCATTTTGCATTAAGTAAAAACCCTCGTTTCACCTCAACAGGCATTAATACATCGGCAGTAATGGGCTTTACCAATACTTTGTTAGATGTTTTGAAGAAAGAAAAACCAACACACATTGCAGTTGTTTTCGATACCGAGGCGCCGACTGAAAGGCATACTTCTTTCGAAGCGTATAAAGCACACCGCCAGGCTATGCCGGAAGATCTGGCTGCGGCGATGCCTTATGTGATTAAATTAATTACGGGTTTTAATATTCCAGTGATTACCTCTGATGGTTACGAGGCTGATGATATTATTGGTACACTGGCCAAAAAAGCAGAGCAAAAAGGCTATCAGGTTTATTGTATGACGCCTGATAAAGATTTTGCACAATTGGTTTCTGAAAATATTTTTATTTACAAACCTGCTCGTATGGGTAACGATATGGAAATTTTGGGTGTAAAAGAAATATTAGCGAAATGGGAGATCGAAAATGTATTACAGGTAATCGATATTTTAGGATTATGGGGCGATGCGGTAGATAATATACCGGGCATTCCAGGCATAGGAGAGAAAACGGCAAAAGCATTGATCAAGCAATATGGCTCTATGGAGAACATTATTGCAAACTCCCATGAGCTAAAAGGTAAACAGCGTGAAAACGTAGAGAATTTTGCAGAACAAGGTTTAATCTCAAAAAAACTGGCTACTATTTTATTGGATGTTCCTGTTGAATTAGACGAAGCCAGTTTGGAACTCTGCGATCCGAGCCGCGATTTATTAGAACCGCTATTTACTGAATTAGAATTCAGGACTTTAGGTCGCAGGGTATTTGGCGATGAATTTTCGGTTACTACAGCACGCTTTCAGGAAGGTACGCAGACAGATTTATTCGGAAACCAAGCAGGCGAAGCCATTCAATATACCAATACGCTTGAAGAGGAACCAGCAGAAAAGCTTCCGGCTAAAACCATAGAAAATACTGAACACGATTATCAGCTGATTGATACTGCTGAGCAACGTGCAGATCTAATTAAATTATTGCTTGCCGAAAAACGGATCTCATTTGACACGGAAACTACGGGTACCGATGCAAACATGGCCGATTTAGTTGGTTTATCTTTCTCCATAAAACCACGCACAGGTTATTACATTCCGGTTCCGGCAGTGAGAGAAGAGGCTCAGGTTATTGTTGACGAATTTAGAGTCGTATTGGAAAATGAAGAAATTGAAAAAATTGGTCAGAATACCAAATACGATATTTTAGTGTTGAAATGGTATGGTGTTCAGGTGAAGGGTAAACTTTTTGATACCATGCTTGCGCACTATTTAATCGACCCTGATACCCGCCATGGTATGGATGTTTTATCAGAGAACTACCTTGGTTATTCACCGATCTCTATTACCAAATTGATTGGTGCAAAAGGCAAAAACCAAGGCACCATGCGTGATGTGCCTGTAATAGATGTGGTAGATTACGCGGCCGAAGATGCTGATGTGACATTACAATTAGCGCACATATTTGAACCAAAATTAAAACAACTAAATGCAGCCAAGCTAGCCGAAGAAATTGAGAATCCGTTGGTTTATGTTTTGGCAGATATAGAAAAAGAAGGTGTTCGTATTGATATCGAAACCTTAAAAGCTTATTCTAAAGAACTCGAAACTGAGATCATCAAGTTCGAACAGAATGTTTACGATAAAGCAGGAATTAAATTTAATCTTGCCTCGCCAAAGCAATTGGGAGAAGTTTTATTTGATAAACTTCAGTTAGATCCGAAAGCAAAAAAAACAAAAACCGGTCAGTACCAAACAGGAGAAGACGTTTTAATGGCCTTAGCAAGCAAAAGTGATATTGTACAGGATATTTTAGACTTCCGCCAGTTACAAAAACTCAAATCAACCTATGTTGATGCATTGCCTTTAATGGTTAACCCTAAAACAGGTAGAGTGCATACATCCTACAATCAGGCCGTTGCAGCAACGGGAAGATTAAGCTCCAATAACCCAAATTTACAGAATATTCCGATCCGTACCGAGCGTGGCAGGGAGGTGCGCAAAGCCTTTATTGCAAGGGATGAAAACCACATTTTGTTATCGGCCGATTATTCGCAGATAGAATTGCGCATTATTGCCGAAATCAGTAAGGAAGAGAATATGCTCGATGCTTTTAACAAAGGGATCGATATCCACACGGCAACAGCAGCTAAGGTGTATGGCGTAAGCATCGAAGAAGTAGATGGAACACAGCGCAGAAATGCCAAAGCCGTTAACTTCGGAATTATTTATGGTCAGTCTGCTTTTGGTTTATCGCAAAATTTAGGTATTCCACGTAAGGAAGCTGCCGAAATTATAGAACAATATTTTGCACAATACCCAGGGATTAAACGTTACATGAGCGATACCATGAACTTCGCACGCGAGAACGGATTTGTAGAAACCATAATGGGCAGAAGACGTTATTTAAGAGATATTAACTCTGCCAACCAAACCGTAAGGGGTTTTGCAGAACGAAATGCCATTAATGCACCCATTCAAGGTTCTGCAGCCGATATGATCAAGATTGCGATGATCAATATCCATAAAGAAATGAAAGCGCAGGGTATGCAGTCAACCATGACCATGCAGGTGCATGATGAGTTGGTGTTTGATGTGGTGAGATCGGAAAAGGAAGCGATGAAGGCAATTATTCAAGATAAAATGGCCAATGCCATTAAACTCACGGTACCCATTGTAGTAGAAATTGGTGAAGGAGATAATTGGCTGGCTGCACATTAAAATATGAAAGCAATCTTCTTATTTATGGTAAGTTACTTTATAGCACTCGGATGTATGGCGCAAAAAAGCGATACACTGGTTACCTATAATTTTGGAGGTAGCTCCACAAAAAAGGAAAGTGTAAGCGTATATAAAATTAACAAGAGAGATACGCTCGCATGGGTTAAAACTACCGCCGATAAAAACTTTGTTCTGCTTAAAAAAGAGACCTTTGCCGATGAGCAGCTAACGATACATAATGGAAACTATCAGGAGTTTTTGAATGGCAAACTCTTTATCCACGGACATTATGATAAGAATGCTAAAGTAGGAAAATGGATCATTTACGATTCTTTGGGCAACACGGCGCAAGAAATCCATTTCTTGAACAATAAGTTTGATGGTTTATATAAATCTTATTATGATAAAGAGCATATAAAAGATCAAGGTTGTTTTAGTCGGGGCCTAAAAACCGGGGAATGGAAATTCTTTTACCTCAACCAACAACTGGCAGCCAAAGAGCTTTATAATACAACAGGCGATTTAACAGACAGTGCGTATTTTGATCAAAACGATCGGCCAACGGTGAAGAAAAACATTTTAACCGAGCCAATTTTCAAGGGCGGTTATCCGAGGTTTTATAAATTCCTGGCTAAAAACCTTCGTTTTCCTGACCCCGATCTAACTGGCAGGGTAGTTTGTTCCGTAACGGTAAATACCGACGGCCGTTTATCAAACATCGAAATATTTTCCTCATCGCACGATAGCCTAAGTCAGGAAGCCATTAGGGTGCTCAAATTATCACCTCCATGGCTTCCAGGTACTTTGTTTGGTGAACCTATGGCTATGCAAACCAAAATTGCAATCAACTTTACAATTAACTGATGATTTCTTTTTTGATAACTGAACCATCCTAAACGGAGTTTATTTGGAAAGAAAAAGTAGATGTAAAATTAGTGCCCAGCAATGAACAACTATCGGAAGTTAGGGATATCGCTAACAAAAAAAGTTATAGCTTTATTCTCAAGAAAGTGAAAGTTTAATAATACCAAACCGTTTAATAAATTATTAAAAATTATTATCTTCATTAAAACTTCATATCAATTAATCAATTTTATATCAACAAATAACGAGTAAACAAAAATTAAGGATTATGAAACCTCTGAGTGAAAACGAAGAAGCTTTATGGTAATTAAAAAACAAATCTAAAAAACATGAAAAAATTATTGAGTTTAATCGCAATCGCAGCATTTGGTTTAACAACAGCATTTGCTCAGACACCAGCAACAGCTCCAGCAGCTAAAGCTAAAACAGTTGTTAAAAAAGAAGTAAAAACTACAACTGCACCAGTAAAAGCAGGTGTAAAACAAGAGGCTAAAAAAGTAGAAACTAAAACAACTACTACAGCTGCTAAAGTAAAAGCAGATGGCACGCCAGATATGCGTTTTAAAGAAAATAAAGCAAAGGCGGTAACTAAAGTTGCTGGTCCAACTAAAAAAGACGGAACAGCTGATATGCGTTACAAAGCAAATAAAGCTGCTGCTAAAAAGAATTAGGTTCAGGTTTATAATTTGAAGGGTCTCCAATGAAAATCGGAGGCCCTTTTTTTGTTTTAATGGTACCTGTTCGAAAGACACATTAGGTGCATTCAAAGAGATGTCGTCATCTCGACTGAAGCGCAGCGGAACGGAGAGATCTATCTAGACAGATTTAGCTTCGCTGAGCACTATGTGGTTCTCGACTACGTTGCACTCCGCTCGAAATGACGGTTTTCGTTGGTCGTGATTTGCAATCACAACCGTTCAAACGGTGGATTTGTAATCCGCACGAGACTATAAGTTTATCGTCTCACCAATTTCTGGCAACAATAGTGTTTTATTTTCGCGTTTAAATTTATCTAACGCAGCCTGAGTATCAATTTCGATTACCGGAAAGGTATTGTAGTGTACACCGATTACATGATCACAGTCGAAATATTTAGTCGCAACCAAAGCATCATCAACATCCATGGTATAATTTCCGCCGATAGGTAAAATGGCATAATCCAGGTTGTAAATATCAGCCAAAACTTTCATCTCGATGGTTAAACCTGTATCGCCTGCAAAGTAAATCTGTTTGCCATCCACTTCAAGTACAAAGCCTGCAGGATTACCTCCGTAACTTCCATCTGGCAAACCCGATGAGTGGGTTGCAGGCACCATGCGTACAGTTCCCCAATCAAACGTAAATTTGCCAAAATTCATTCCATGTACTTTTTCTACACCTTGTTTACTTGCCCAATCTACTACTTCTGGCATGGCAATAACTGTAGCTTGGGTTTGCTTGGCTAGTTCTACCAGATCGGCCACATGATCGCCATGGCCATGACTAACCAGGATATAATCGGCCTCAATGGCTTTAATATCTATATGTTTAGCTAATGGATTGTGCGATATAAACGGATCGAATAGTAGTTTTTTACCGGCTGCCTCTAACAGGAAGCAAGATTGGCCGTAATAGGTATATTTCATAATAATAGTATCAAGATTTGAGTCTCGAGTAGCAAGATCGATTCTTCTTAGGATAAACAGTTAAGTTAACTAATGGTTTTATTGCCCAAACATACCGCCTAAGCCTCCAAGCATATCTTGTGCTGATGCCTGCATTTCGGCGGCACTTACCTGTTCGGCGCTTGCCATAGCCTTATTAATAGCCGTTAACAAAAGTTCTTCTAATTCTTCCTTATCGGCATTTTTCAAAAACTCCTCATCAATGGAAATTCCGGTGATGGCCTTGTTTGCTGTAGCGGTGATTTTTATGGCACCATTTTCAACTTCGCCAAATACTGAGATCGTATCAAGGCGTTTTTTAATTTCCTCGGCTTTTTGTTGAGCCGCAAATAATTTATCGAACATAATCGTTTTGTTTTAGAATCAAACTAAATCCGGCCTAAAATCGTATTGGCTTCATCAAGAAAGCGCTCAATCTTTTTAGTGCCTGTAAAGCTTTTAAGGATTAAAGTGGTTGTTTTGTTTTTGGTAGGCAATAAAATCTCTGCCCTAACTTCGGTGCCCGAATAAATAAGATTGGTTGTTTTACGGATAATATGAAAACGGACCAGGTCATCAAATGGATATTCTTTTAATACGCGGCCGGCAAAAGTGGAACGGATAATTTTCCTCTGGCTTTTATCAAAACGGATGTTGGAGGTTGCTGCAAAAAGAAGCGCTAAGCCAATAACCGCCGGAAAATAGGTGAGTAATATTTTTTGAAAAAAACCTTCGTTTGTTAAAAAATCTGGGTTAAGCAATATCGCAACGGTAACTCCTATCAAAATCAATCCCATGATTAAGCTGCCTATCTTATTATCGCGCAATAGGTACACGCCACCCTCTTCTTTAAAAAACTGAAAGTCGTAAATAGTTTGTTTAGGAATTACCGGTGCATTTGCAAAAACAAGTTCATCGATTTTTGGAAGAACTTCCTGTTGAAATTGAATCAGATTCGGATTGGTAGCTTTGTTATAACCGCTGGAGACGATTATACCCTTGCCATGCCGGTTGCTTTTTTTAAACAGCCTATAATTATATCCACTACCCATGATTTCATAAGCCTGTACCGAAGCAATATCATCAAAGGGGATTGAACCTGTTGGCAAAAAACCGATCTTCTTATATAGAACCCTGCTGTTGCCATCAAAAATTACTTTTGTTTCAGCAATAAAAATCAGTAGTAACGGAATTAATAACAGGCAGCCATAATATCCAAGAGTGACACCAGCAGAATAGCCCTGTACCGATCTCGATAAAAAGAAAATAAAGGCCGCAATTAATACAAAAAATATAAGTCCAACTATCCTTAAATTTCTTTTCGGATAGATGATCAACATGCTTGACTCAATAATCCATTTAGTTTTTGCCATAAAAATTAATCTTCGTCAGAACCCGGCAAGCTTCCGTTGCCGTGGTAAGCCCCTTTACGGATAACCGGCATATTGAAATGTTTGTACAGCTCATCAAGATGCATCAAACTTCCATTAGTAAGGTTACCTAAAAATATGATTACAATATTTTTGTCTAAATCTCGCACATAAATATGACGGAAACCATGCCACCAACCCGTATGATAAACTACTTTGTCCATCTTCTCGCCATCGAATATTCTCCAGCCATAGCCATAGTTAAAATGGCCGTTTATAGGTTTATTGCGACCTACATACGCCGAATCGAGACTCTTTTTGGTCAGTAATCTTCCGTTTTTCAAGTATTTATCAAATAATACCAAATCGTGGACCGTGCTATAAATGCCTTTATCTCCAACAGGACCGTCTAGAAAATTCTGCGCAACAGAATATCTGAAACTATTGCGGTCGTGACCAACCACATCAACCGGAATTTTTTCATACTCAGTGGTGCTATATACATGCGTGTGCTTTAATCCAGCTGGTTTAAACACATGCTCCATCATGTACTGCGAGTAACGTTGTCCGGTAACCTTTTCTATAATGGCACCCAAAACCATAAAGTTCGAGTTGTTATAGTGAAAGCGGTTATCTGGTTTAGTGTATGGGTTTGGTTTCCGCTCAGCAATAACATTCATTACTTCCTGATTGGTTACGYCTTTTTTCATGTTTCGTTTTTCCTTACGCCAGATATCATCTATAAAGTACACATAGTTCATCATGCCGCTGCGGTGAGAAAGCAATAATTTCACCGTTATGCCCTCGTATGGGAAATTAGGATAGAATTTTTTTACATTATCGTTTAACGAAAGTTTTCCGGCTTCTACCAATTGCATAATGGCTGTACCGGTAAAGGTTTTGGTAATTGAAGCCAGCTCAAATTCTGAGTTGATGGTTAAGCTATCGCGATGCAGGTAATCGGCCCATCCAACGGCTTTTTCGTAAAGAATTTTTCCATCTTTGGCTACCAGCATATTTCCGTTGAAATTGAATTTCCGGTGTAGGTTATCTACAAAATCAGCAATCCATTTATCACCTTTTTGCGGATTATAAACCAATAGAAGGCTATCTGCTTTGTCGTCGTCTTTGGTGCGGATTTTTTTTTCAGCGGCCTTTTTCTCTTCAGATTTTTTGCTTGAACATGCGGTTAGTAAAGTTACAGAGAGGGCTAATGCTGAACATATATATCGAAAATTCATTTATATTAGGGATAGTGTATTTAAAACCCGAAAATTAAAGAATTTTAGACGGTTAAAACGAAAGAGTTTTACACATTTTCGCAATTTTGATTGTACCAGCATTCAAATAAGTGACCTTTACTTCCATAAACGGGGTCGCTGTCTGGATTTTTCACTTTGGCTATGGTTTCATCTGCTTCAGGCCGTTCTTCGGCTTTGCCATATTTAATATCGTAATCTGAGCCATTCGGGTATGCACCAACAACAGTGAAGTCGTCGGTTGAGTTCAGTTTTTTATGTGCCACACCCGCAGGGATAATAATTACATCGCCTTTATCCAGTTCTATACAAACACCATGTTCACCTCCAAACTGTACATCGGCCTTGCCACAAAATACACCCATTACTTCGTGCGTATTGCTGTGGTAGTGGTGGTAATCAAAAATACCATCAACCCAGGTATTGGTATAACCGTTCTGTGCGAAAACTTTCTTGATTACTTCTTCTGTATCATCAGGGTGCAACCTAAATGTACCTTTGTAAATCATTAACGGTAAAGTAGGATTGTTCGGGAAATTGCCATTCTCCTCTATTTTATGTGCAACTAAATAAGCTTCTTGTATCAATTTTTCTTTGTCCATGATTTGCGGGTGTTTTAATAGTTAACAAAGTAATGGGCAAAGGGTTTAGAGATCGCGATTTTTTCTCCCGCAGATCCAAGGAGATTACCGCAGATTGTGGTTCTTTTATCTATCTGCGTCGGTTGCGATATCTGCGGGAAAATTTGCATTTGGGTTTTCTCCCACAGATTTAAGAAGATCGACGCAGAGTCGCTTTCTTTTTCTTAGAATTTTGATAATTACAGAGATTATAATATTTTTAGTTAATCATCCTGATTTAAGAATAGCCATTAAATTTTTATACTATGGATGAGAATGATATCTCCTACCAGATTAGGGGTGCAATATTTACAGTTTACAATGCGTTAGGCCCTGGTTTGTTAGAATCTGTTTACGAAACGGTACTGGCTTATGTTTTAACCGAAAACGGCTTAGATGTTAAGCAACAGGTAAAATTACCAGTTGTCTTTGAAGGTATAACTCTTGATGCCGGCTATCGGATAGATTTATTAATAAACGATCTGGTCATTATCGAAGTAAAATCAGTAGAAACACTTGCGCCTGTTCACCATAAGCAGGTACTTACTTACCTGAAACTTTCTGGCTTACGACTTGGAATGCTTGTTAATTTTAATTCTTCAAACATATCACAATCAATCTGGAGAAAAGTGAATGGCCTTTAATAAATGTTTTCTATAGATTTAAGAAGATTAATGCAGATTTCAACTATTTTTATCTGTGCACTTTGCGATATCTGCGGGAAACAATTTGCTATTTGGGTTTTGTCCCACAGATTTAAGAAGATTCGCGCAGATTAAAGTTGTTGATATTCAGTACCAGAGATAAGAGACTTCCCAGCTAACTTTTAAGCGGTAATCTTTTTCCATAGCTTAACTGGCGCCAGATCCATTCGATGGGGCCATAATTATACCTCGAAAGCCACCATTTGCTAAAGTAAACCTGCAGCGTGTAAATAATAATCGCCAATATTAAATAAAAGCCTATTGGCATTGATGTCCAGATACCAAGACCAAAGCCAGAAAAAATAAGCAGGCCGATCAGGTTTTGTACCATATAATTGGTCAGGGTCATTTTGCCCATAACTGCCAAATTACCCAAAAAGGTTTTGCATTTACCTGAAATATACAGCCAGCAAATGGCGCTGGAAATAAATAACATGGTGCTTAAAATTAGCCAATAACGTATGTTATAATAATCCTTAACGTTCCACTTTAATTTATCGATAATAGGAAAATAGGCAGAAAGCATTAGGGTAACACCCAATGAAATCCAAAACATTTTTTTTACCAGCTTTATTTTGGTTGGCAATGCATTAAAGAAATTGATCTTGTACAGGCTAAAACCCCATAAAAAACAACAGAACATTACAACATGTACGGTATATAAGTACGGCTTACTGATCATTTGGGCAACATAGGTGCCTTTTAGTCCGAAGTACAGTACATCTACCAGGTGATTGCTCCTGTAGAGGTAAAACAGTTTTGTGATATCCTCGCGGCCAGTGTCGTGCAGCGAGTTGACAAAAGCACTTAATGCCGGAATAATCAACAAGAGCACCAAGCTTACCGCAAAAGTGGTTTTGGCCGAGCTTCGATAGAAGAATAGCAGTAACAGCCCTAAAATGGCATAATCTTTTAGAATATCGCCAAAAAACAATGCACTGTTAATTAATGCGAGCACCAGCAGCCAGAACATGCGACCTGCAAAAAAAGTATAAGGATTCTGCCCCTTATTGCCTATGTTGTTCATTAGAACAGCAAAACCGTAGCCAAAAAGCAAACTCAACATTGTCCACGATTTGGCTGCAAAAACTGTCTTTGAGAAATACATCAAGCCGTCGGTTAAACCATCTGGCTTGAAGAGAACAGAGTCTTTATCCAGTACAAAAAAATCATAATAATTCATCAAAACAACACCTAAAAGCGCCCAGCCTCTAAGTATATCAATAATCATCGTGCGCTGATTGAGTTGGATAGGTTGGCTTGATAGGGTATTCATACAGTAGAAATTAATTATCTTGCTTAAAGGCACGATAGAATATTTTATTAGAATTTAATGGTGCTTATTATAAAGAATGATGATGATGATGACAAAAAGGGGGATACACTACTGGTATCCCCTCAATTTTACTTCTGGCTTTCTGCCCATGTATCCATCTTCGCTTCAAAAACAGATAAGGGGAACGATCCATCTTTTAAAACCGCAGTATGAAAAGCTGCCAGTTTAAATTTCGGGCCTAATTCTTTTTCATATTTAGTTCTCAACTCCCTTATTTTCATTGCACCTGTTTTATAGCCTAAAGCTTGTGCAGGTATGCCCATGTAACGTTCAATTTCTGCTGTTGCACCTTCAGTGCTGATGGCTTCATTGTCTGTCATGTATTTTATGGCTTCTTCTCTGCTCATGTTTTTGGTATGGATGGCCACATCAACCACTAAACGGATTGCCCTATGCATTTCATCGCCCAAAGCGCCCATATGCTGGTAAGGATCTTGGTATAGGCCTAGTTCTTTACCTAATGATTCACAATATAATGCCCAACCCTCTACATAAGCATTATGTCCGCCAAAACGGCGGAAATTAGGAAGTGATTTATTTTCTTGCGTTAAAGAAATCTGATAATGGTGACCTGGAATTGCCTCGTGAAGAAAAAGAGATTCCATGCCCGAAGTGGTGTTAAATGTTTTAGCGTCTAAAATTGGCACATAAAAAATCCCTGGGCGAGACCCGTCAGCTGAACCTGGATTATACTCTGCACTGGCCGATGCTGCTCTGAAAGCTTCCGTTTGGCGGATTTCGAAAGGTGTTTTAGGTTCAACATCAAACATCTTTTTCAGATTGGGTTTCATGCGCTGGTGGATGTTTTCAAAAGCGGCTAAAACTTCTTTTGGTGTTTTATAAGGCATGAATTTTTTGTCTGTTTTCATATATTCGAAAAAAGCCTTCAAATCGCCCTTAAATCCAACTAAGTTTTTGATGCTATCCATTTGGCCTTTAATCCTGGCAACTTCTTTTAAGCCAGTTTGATAGATCTCCTCGGGCGTTTTATTGGTGGTAGTTTGTTGTTTAACCAGATAAGTGTACCAGGCCAAACCACCTGGCATGGCAGAATAGCCTGAAGTAGTTCTTGTTTTTGGTAGATATTCGTTCTGCAGGTAATCGCCCAGTTTTTTATAGGTAGGGATAATTACTTTAGTGATCGAATTGCGGTAAGCTTCTGTTAATTTTTGTTTATCTGCCGCAGAAAAACTTGCAGGCATTAATTTGATCGGCCCATAAAATAAACTTTCTTCGGGTGTAGCTACAACCATGCTCTGCATTTGAGGAATCATTTTAATCACCAATGCTTTCGGCAATACAATACCGGCGGCAGCACCTTTTTTAAAATTGCCAATGGCAGTATCGGCCCATATCGAAAATGCATCAATACGTTTTAACCAATCTTCATAATTTTTTACCGTTTTAAAAGGCTGAATACCCGTGCCAGCACCGAACTGACCAATGGTTAAAGGCAAAGCAAACATCTGGTTAAACGGTAGGTATTCGAAGTGATATTTAAGCCCTTCGATATTGATCTCCAACTGATCTTTTAAATAATCGAAAGATAATTTGTCGTTTGCACTTAGGCTTTCTCTATCGTATTTGCCCAGGCTATCTAAATAACGCTCGTTATAGCTTTTAAATTCTTTTATATAGGCTTGCGACCCATCGTTGGCTAAAAGGTCGTTATAACGCTCGTCGCCGATATAGGTGGCGTTAATGGGGTTCAGTTTTAATCCTTCCTGGTAGTATTGTTCGCACAATGCTGCAAAAGCTTTGTTTTCGGTGGTATTGTCTGAACTGCTTTTTTGTTTACAGGCGGTAAAAGCCGTAATACAGGCAGCAAAAAGAAATATCTTTTTCATTTATTTTGGGTTAAGGTTCTAATCAAAAATAGCAAATTATTAGCCATTTACGAGCGGCTCTCCTTAACGCAAAAAAGCCATCCCTTTTTAAGGATGGCTTTAGTATATGATCAGTATTAACTGAAAACTGTGAATTGCTAGCTGATTAAGCTAATAACCTGATTGGCTCTTCTAATAAACCTTTTAATGTTTGTAAGAACTGTGCTCCGGTTGCACCATCAACCACACGGTGATCGCAACCTAAAGTCAATTTCATTACGTTACCAGGAACAACAGCGCCGTTTTTAACAACAGGAACCTGTTGTATAGCACCTACTGATAAAATTGCACCATCAGGAGAGTTGATGATTGAAGTAAACTCATCAATCCCAAACATACCTAAGTTAGATACGGTGAAAGTAGAACCTTCCCAATCTGCTGGTTGTAATTTTTTAGCTTTTGCTTTACCGCCAAAATCTTTTACTTCTGCAGAGATGTGTGATAAAGATTTGCCATCAGCAAAACGCACTACTGGTACCAATAAACCATCTTCAACAGCCATAGCTACACCAATGTTGGTATGTTCGTTAAATCTGATTTTATCGCCACCCCATGATGAGTTAACAGCAGGGTGTTTTTTCAATGCAACAGCAACCGCTTTAATTACGATATCATTGAAAGAAACCTTAACAGGAGCAACAGCGTTGATTGCCGTACGTGCAGCCATTGCATTGTCCATATCAATGCTGATGGTTAAGTAGAAGTGTGGAGCAGTAAATAAACTTTCTGCTAAACGTTTTGCAATTACTTTTCGCATCTGCGAAACCGGAGCTTCAGTAAATTTAACTTCACCAACAAATTGAGGAATAACTGGTGCTGGTGCAGCAGCTTTCTCTGCAGCCGGAGCTGATGCAGATTCTGATTTTGCTGGCGCTGCACTTGGTTTAAAGTTTTCGATATCTTTTTTAATGATACGTCCACCTTCTGCACTACCTGCAACCTGTGCTAAATCGATCCCTTTATCTTTAGCAATTTTCTTAGCTAAAGGAGATGCTTTAACGCGGCTATCGGCGTTGTCTGCAGTTGTACCACATGATGAGGTTCTTGGTGTTTCAATTTCTGCAACATTTGCAGATTTTTCTTCTTTAGGTGCTTCAGCACTTTCGGCTTTTGGAGCCGGAGCTGAGCCGCCCGCTAAAATTCCACTCACATCAGTTCCTTCAGGACCAACGATAGCGATAATTCCGTTCACTTTTGCAGCAGCGCCTTTCTCTACACCAATGTGTAATAAAGTTCCGGTTGCATAGCCCATTACTTCCATAGTTGCCTTATCGGTTTCTACATCAGCAAGAACATCATCATCTTTTACTTTATCGCCAACTTTTTTATGCCATTCAGCAATAACACCTTCAGTCATGGTATCGCTTAATAAAGG
>NZ_JBFTQI010000014.1:0-19567 GCF_056398925.1 Pedobacter sp. 01T416_2 | reverse complement strand
ACATTATAGGTTACATTAATGGTTCGCAAACGTAAATAAGAGCCATCTTCTATCCAGCGGTCAGAAAAACGGGCGTTCCCTACCGGATCGCCATAAGTAGCTTTTGGTACCGACGTAACTTGTCCATCACCTTTCCACCTGTTGCCAATATTTGGTGTTTGGTTGTAATAAGTACTTCCAGATTCTAGCTGTGCCCTCGTATAATTGTAAACGTCGTTACCGCTAACAAAAGTGATTAAAGCATCTAAACTCCAGTTTTTGTAAGTGAAGGTGTTGTTAAAGCTTCCAAATAAATTCGGATTAGGATTACCAATAACAGTGCGGTCGGCATCGTCAATAATCTTATCGCCATTGCTATCAGTAAACTTTACATCGCCCCCTGTAAATGGTACAAGTGCTCCCAAACTGTTGCGGCTAGATAAACCTGAGGCAGCGGCCTCCGCATTGGTCGCAAAAACACCATTGGTTTTATAACCGTAAAACTGATTGGCCGACTGACCAACCTGGCTGATGTAAGCACCACCTGCATAACTGGTTATAACTGAATTTCCATCAGGTAAACTGGTAATTTTATTGGTTGATGTACCGATGGTTAAACCCGCATCCCATTTTAATTTTTCATTTAGAATCCGACCGTTTAAGGCTAAATCTAAACCATTTGTCTGCATGCCACCATTATTGTTGATAAAAGAAGCACTACCCGTAACAACACTCAGCAATTGATAGCTTAACATATTTTTAGTGCTGTTTCTCCAATAATCTAAGCTGATGCTTAGACGCTCACTAAAAAAGGAGCCATCTATACCAGTATTAAACTTGCGTACGGTTTCCCATTGTAGATTGGGGTTAGCAAAATTTCCGGTTACGATACCCCTGATGCCCAATACATTTTGAGAGGTATAATATTTTCTGGCGGTATAATTCCCAACATCATCATTTCCAACTAAACCATAGCTCATTCTTAATTTCAAAAGGTCAACACGGTGTAAATTGCGCATAAATTTCTCTGAAGAGATTACCCAGGCAGCACCAACAGCGGGTAAAACGGCATAACGGCTTCCATTAATCCTCAAACCATCATCGAAGTTTAAGAAACCCTGATCGGCCTTTGCACCAAAGCGCGAAGATCCATCAACAGCCATTGAGAAATTAACCAGGTATTTATCGGCATAGCTATAATTGGCAGACAGGTAATTGTTCAGCGTACGCCATTTCCCAATATCACCGCCAAATGTTCTAAAAGCGGCATTACTGTTACCAATGCTGATCAATTCATCTGTTGCAGAGTTAAAACCCAAAGCATAGTCCTGCTCGCTTTCGCTCTGCGAATAGCGTGTACCTACAATTGCATGTAATTTACTATATGAGCCGAAAGATTGATCGTAAGTTAAACGCAGATCGTTAAACACATTAAAAAACCTTCCTACCTGCGTACCCAAACGGCTATCGCCTACATAATTGGAAAGCGTATCGTTGGTTACCCCTTTTCTTGGAATAAAAAGCGTTTCCTGTGTTTTATCGTAAGTTACACCACTTAGGTTAGATAGTTTAAAGTTTTTGTTGAAAGTAAAATCGAAATTGATGTTTCCATAAAATCGATAAGCCTTTTTTAAATTTTGTCCTTTCTCGATTAAAGCTCTTGGATTACTCACCTGTAAGGTATCGTAATCCGCTAAATTTGGTGAAACTGCCCCAGTCGAATTTATTTCATTTCTGGCCATAAAAGGCGATTTAACCAAAGCTAAAAACAGTGGGTTGGTTACAGGAGCAATTCCCTGGTCTTTTAAACGCTGCTCTGTATAGGTAAATGATAAACTGGTGCTTCCCTGCAGTTTTTTAGTCAGGTTTAAATCACTATTAAAGCGCGTACTGTATTTTAAATTATCAGTGCTATCAATTACGCCCCGATCTCTGGCATAAGCAGCAGAAAGTGCATACTTCGCAATATTATCGCCACCGGTTACCTTTAAAAAATAGTTCTGATCGAAACTGCTTTTTAATACTTCATTCTGCCAATTCGTTTCATTGTGGTATTTAAAATAATCGGGATTGGTTGGACTGTCGTTCATATAAGGTTTTGCGGCAATGGCACTATTGCTTAAGCCCTGACTTTTTAAAATATCAGAAAGATATAACCTATAATCAGAAGCCCCCATTACAGGTAAGTTTTTAGGCTTGAAATTGAAACCTGCGTAACCAGAAAAATCGATATTGGTGGCCAGATCGTGTGCACGGTTGGTGGTAATTAACACCACCCCATTTGCCGCTTTCACCCCATAAGTCGCTGCCAAAGCCGCATCTTTAATGATGCTGATATTTTCAATATCCCGAACATCGATAAATTGAAGCGGGTTGTTAACATGACCTTTAATTAGCGAAGTACCGTAATTATTGGCATCGAAAATCATTCCATCAACCACATATAAAGGCTGATTTGTAGCATACAGAGAGTTAAATCCTCTGATGAGCACATCGGCACCTACACCAGGCGTTCCTGAGCGCCTGGTAACTTTAACCCCTGCTGCCCTGCCCTGAACGTAACTCATTACACTTTCAGAATTACTGGCCCAGTTGCCTTGCAAACTCACATTACTGATGGCGGGTATTGCCCGCGCCTGAGAAACCGTACCTATCGGCGTAACTACCTCGTTGTAAACCGAGGCAAATGATAACGGGTAAAGTTTGGTTCTGATTTCTTTGTCTTTATAAACCGGTAGCACCTTGGTTTGGAAACCATTACCCGAAATAATAATGCTGGCCTTATAATCGGGTACGACTACAGTAAACCTTCCTTTTTCGTCGGTAATGGCGGCATTAAAACCAGTAACCGTGATATTAATGCCCACTAAAGGCTTATTGGTATTCCCATCGAGCACAACTCCCCTTATTTTTTCACCCTTAACTGCGCGGGCCTTTACTTTTACGGTAGTGGTATCTGTTTCGGTTTTCATCGAATCTACTTCCTGTGCCTGTGCAGCTAAGCCAAACACCAGTAAGCAAAGTAGCATGCCCCAAACTTTTTTTATCGTTGTAAAATTATACATAGTATTTTTTTTGAAAGCAAGATTCATAATTAAGGTAAAACTGGTTCGAAGCGTAGATAATCCAATATGAGTGTACTCACATTTACATTCGTACTGTTTGCAGCGGTTAACCTCACCTGAAAATTGCCAAACTGTGCTGGCGTGTATTCTCCTAAGTAGGTTTCGTTATAGGTTAAGGGATTTACCAGATGGGTATAAAACAAAGTATAACTTACTGTGGCGGGGTTAAAAAAGAAGTAACGCTGTGTAAATGCCGCCACCTGTGGGTCGCCAGGCAAACCAGAAATGGCCCTTGCGTAAACTTTATATTTTACCACAGGTAAATTGGCTTTAGTATAAAACACACCAAATTCGGCATATTTATGGTCATAAACCTCGATATCATTAAAGGTTTTCCCTAAATTATCGAGTTTTGTGCGGTATAAAAGTGTACGTGCAGCACTAACGAATTGTGGTTTTTCACCTTCGATTTTAAATTCTGGTATTTTATCTTTTAAACGGAAAGGCAGTGCATTTACAACATGCACCATCCCGTTACTGGCCCGGTAGGAACGGATAATATTAGCCTTATTGACTGGCACTTTTACGCCTTGTAAAGAAATCAGTGTATCTGGCAACTTTTCAATCGGGTAAACGCCTTTAACGGTTAAATCTTTTACCAAGAAGTAGGAAGCATTCAAATTCGGATCTACACTTGGATAATAGGTTGAAAGTTTTGCCGATTCGGCTGTAAAAGCAGCATCCTGTAATATAAAATAAGTGTATTGCTGGCTTTCGTCTCTCAAATCGGCTACATTTACCCAGTAAGTATTTCTGGATATCATTGGTGGATTGGGGGCAAAAATTGGATTTCCCAATGCATTATAACCAATAACAGTAGCGTTTGCGGTATCGATAACGGTAATCGACAGGTTATTAATGTAGTTTTTTTGCAAAGCACCATCAGTACTATTGAGCATATAATCCCAAATATTCTGTTTGGTTGGAACAGCCTGATCTACGGTATACAATACTCCATTTTTTACGAACTGGCCAGCAACAGAAACATTGCCTTCTTCAAATTTAGTGCTGGTAAAAACACCAAACTTATTATTAAGCAGTTTCAACCTTGTGGTATCGCCCTCTTTGTTTAATGGGAAAGTAGATAGTGCAATATGGTTGGCAACAAAATCTTTTAATTTTGCTGGATCAGAAACAATTGCTGCATCTAAACTGGCTAAAGCCTGATTGGTTGGTGCCCAAACCGTATAATTTTGCGCAGCTGCAAGCACCTTATCATAACCCGTAGTTTTAACATAACCGTTAAAAACACTTAAGTTAGACTGGGCATCGAGCTTTTGTGCAAGATCTAAACTGTTATCTACATTGGTAAGCTCGTTATGAAGTTCCAGGTTATCTTTACAGGAATATAAAACTGCACTGATACTGAGCAGGGCAACATATATTATATATTTTCTAGTCATTATTTATATTATTAGTTCTATAGCTCAATTAGTTATGGGCGTTTATAAATCAGGCCCGACGGACTAAATCTTGGATAGTTCTGATCATCATCAATTGGAATAAAGTGAATCATATCCATATTCATAATTCCACTTCCATTACCACGCAGGGTAGTAAACCTAACCCAGTGTTTATCAGTTGTTTTAATATCTACTACCCCGGCCAATTTCCCGACCATAACCGACCATAAATTATTCTGTGAGATGGGCTGTAAACCATTTACACCGTTACTTACATCGGCAGTTGTGGCCATATAGCGTTTAAAACCGTTGGTTAACATCAATCCATCTGCAGAAGGCAAGGCTGCATTGGCAGTAGGTACCCCAGAACTGGTTAATGTTTGCGCAAAATCGACCAGATTTGGCAATAACTGCTCTTGTGTTGTACCCACATCTACCCCAACCTGCGTAAGTGGTCCGGAGCCATTGTAGGTATAACAGATCCACACTTTGTATTTACCTTTAACCAGCATAGGAGTTCTGATTTCCATCCAGATAGAGCGTAAAGTATTACTGGTGGTTGGGTTAAACTGAATTACATCCCTGTTGGCGTAACTCCGACCATCAGATGCACCGATTGGTGTTGACGACACGGCATAAACAGGGCCAATTGTTCCCGACCGGTAAGCATCGAGCCTGATGCCTGCTGTAATCAATTTTCCGTTTTGTAAAAGCTGAATGGTTTGTCCGGGGGCCCGCCAGGCCGCTAATAATTTTAATTCTGGCTGATCGCCTATATCGAAGAAAACACCCGTAGGTACCCTTGGTTTAATTTTGTAAAAACCTTTCGATTCGTGTAAAACCCCATTCGAAGTAGTAACATTACTAAAAGTTCTGTTTACTTCTACTCCGGGCTCAATCACCCCATTAAATTCATCGTCATTTAATAAGATTTTGGTTCCCACTAATTTTGTGGTTACAATTTCACTAGGCACCAAAGTAGATAACGAAGGTGAAGAAACAATATCAGGCGTATAACTTGCACCTGTTGAAATATGGTAAGCTACATACATCCACAAACTATCAGTATGGCTTTTCGGATTACCTGTTTTTGAAAGTTTGGCTTTTAAGGCCGCGTAATTACTAAAACCTGCAGCTTGTAATGCAGAATCGGATTCGAGAATTACCGTTTGAAAACGACGGGTAGTATCAGGAATAGCCGATTGCACATAATTCAACGAATCATAAAATCCAGTTTCTTTTAAGGCTTGCGTAAAAATACTATACCTGTTGTTCGTTTCTATACTTGCTGCCAATGTTTTGGTTGATGGTATTAACACATGATCGATAACGTGGATAATACCGTTACCTACCCTTACATTAGATTGTGTAATGAGCGCCTGTTTGTTGATGATAAAACTACTTACACCATCTTTAAAAGTAACACCAGTTTGCAAATACTGACCATAAAGGGTGATCTGGGTTAGCTTCCCATCGGTAAATTTGCCTGTAGCAACGGTATCTGGCAAAACGTGGAAACGAACAACGTCTTTCAGTTCTGCAGCTGATAATTGATCGACTGCTGTTTTATTTAAACTTTTCAACCAATCGTTAACTGCATTATTATCAGGAGTAAACATGGTGTATTTGCCATATGCTGCCAAATAACCTTTTGTACCCGATCTTTCTAAGATTTGGGTAAACAAAGAAAATTTTTCTGGATTTTTCTCCAAAAATCCGGTAATGTTTACATCATCAGTAGTACTTAATGTTAAACTTTCTCTTTTACAGGCATTAATCACGAAGATTATAAATGCACTGAGTATAACCAAATAGGTAATGTTGCGGATGTCTAATTTCACTTTCATATCACTTATTCTATTTAGTGTAAAATGGATTTTGTACGAGATTAGGATCTGTAAATAACTCACTTTGATAAATCGGCAAGTAATGGCTATTGGGATCTCTAAATTTGGTAATGGCCGATTGTTGAAGCGTAGGCGATACTGTTTTGGCTGCAAGATCTAACAAAATATCAATACGGCTATAGTTATTGCGTTTGGCGTGGCGTAAAAGATCGAACCATCTTTTGCCTTCAAAAGCAAATTCTCTGGCACGTTCGGCCAAAATATAATCGCACAAAGCTTCAGTTTCTGAAGGGTCTACAGTAACTTTCGTAGCATTTACAGCATTACGTCTTAATCTCAGTTCATCAACTAATGCCAAAGCTTCTACACCACCTCCGGTTAAGGCCAAAGCTTCGGCTTTAATCATCATGATATCTGAATAACGGTATGCTTGCCATTTTACGTAAGAAGGATTTTCCGTGCCGTATTTTTGAATGGTAAAAGCCGCATTATAATAAGAGCCAGGTCTGATATCATAGTTATTATCCGGATCAACGTCGTCTGGAATAAAGATTTCGGTACTCAAAAACGGGGAACCGATAAAACGTMGTCTGGTATTTACCAGTAAAGTATAAAACGGGTTTTCAATCGCCTGGTCAAATTCAAATATGGTTTCGATGGATGAACCTTTAAAAAACACATTATTATACCAGCCAGAACCTGCACCAACCAGGGCAAATCTTTGCGAACTGATGATTTTATTACATTCGGTAATACAGTTCGGATAATCTTCCATCCATAGGTACACATCTGCCAGCAAAGCATTTACAGTAAATTTGGTTACCCTACCCTTATCAAATCTTGTGCTACCATAAGTGGTAACCGCTCCTTGCTCTGCTTTTTTTAAGTCGGCAACAATCTGTTTTAAAATATCGGCCTGTTTGGTTTTCGGCAGATCCTGTAAATCGGTATCTTTTACAGTAGCGGTTAATTTTAAGGGTACATCTCTAAAGGTACGCAACAGGTAAAAATACATAAGACTTCTTAGCGTAAGCGCTTCTGCCACATAACCGTTCAATGCTGCATCGGTAAAAGTGGGATCGGTAGCTTTAACGCCAGGCGCAAAATCGAGCACCGTATTGCAGTAGTTAATGGTACGGTAAAATGCTGCCCATCTTGCTGTTGTATTATCCTGGGTAATATTTACATTAATAATATCCGTTTCTTCTGTTGTAATACTAGGCCCGCCTGCAATCATATCGGCCCTAAGCTCACCATACATAAACATGTACTCCAATAAAGATTTATCACCAATACCCGGAGGAGGCGCCAGTAATGAGGTATAACAACCAGAAACTGCTGCTAAAACATCTTCTTTCGTTTTCCAGAACTCTTGTCTGGTAATTCCATCTCTAGGTTTAAGATCGAGCCATTTGTTGCAAGAGCTGCTCATCACCAGCATCATTACCAAACAAGTGCTATATAAAATATTTTTCATCAGTTTTGAATTAAAAGTTAGCAGTTAAACCGAAAGTAATAGTCTTAATTGGCGGCGTGGTAGAATTATCTATCACTGTGTTCGACCCGTTTAACTTAATCGGCACCTCTGGGTCCTGACCAGTATATTTAGTAAATGTTAAGATATTCTGAACGGTAAGATTGGTGGTAAGCGATTTCATGCCCAATCTCTTCATAAAGGTTTTGCCAAAATCGTACTTTAAAACCACCGAGCTCAATCTTAAAAATGATCCGTCTTCAATATAGCGGTCGGAGCCTAAAAAGTTATAACCTGTACCGTACATGGCTCTCGGCATATCGGTAACATCGCCCTCTTTTTTCCACCTGCGCAATACCGCTGTACTTTGGTTATTAAAACCATACATATTGGTGGTGTTAATTTTAGTACCATTGATAATATCGTATCCGGTACGGAAAGTGAAATTAAAACCTAAACGAAGGTTTCCGTTGATGGTTAGGTTAGATCCAAATCCCCCTGTTAGTTTCGGGTTACCATTACCCAGGTACACAATATCTTTATAATCGATGTTCCCGTCGTGGTTAATATCTTCATACATGGCATCGCCCGGTTGGAAAACATAATCAATAGATGGATAAGCAAAACGCATGTAAATTTTATCGCCGTTCGGTCCAACAATCTGGTTTCCGTTCTCATCCAATGCAACTGTTGCGTTTTTATCAGGATATACACCTTTAAACTTGAAACCGTAAAACGATCCGAAAGGATTATTTTCCTGCACAAATACTTTGTACACATTGTTGCTGGTTACCCTACCTTTATTTTCTCGAGGGTATAGCGGAGAAACCTCGCGGATTACGTTTTCGTTGTGTGCAATATTGAAAGCAAGATCTAGTCTTATCTTTTTCTTTTTGATGACGGTAGCATTCAGGTTTACTTCCCAGCCTTGGTTATCCATTGTACCCACATTCATATCAACACCGCCATATCCGTTATAACTCGGTACTTGTAAACCTGGATAAAACAGATCGGTAGTACGTTTACGGTATAAATCGAAGTCGATATTTAAATTTTTAAAGAGGTTTAAGGTAATACCGAGATTGGATTGGGTAACCGTTTCCCACCTTAAATCGGTTAATTCCATATTGGTAGAATACACACCGGCATTATCCAGGTAACTAAAACCGTAATTCTGATAAATATTGAAGTAAGAATAATCGTTACGCGGAACGTTACCACTTTTACCGTAGCTGGCCCTTAAACTAAAATCATCTACATATTTGGCCTTTTTCATAAAAGGTTCTCCAGATATCCGCCAACGGCCAGAAACTGAAGGAAAAATACCATATCGGTTAGCAGCACCAAACCTGGAGTTACCATCGCCCCTAATGCTACCATTAATGATATAACGGTCTAAAAATTTGTATTGAACGTTAGCCAATAAACCAACTGACCTGGTTTGTCCTAAAGATGAGGTTGCAGAACCTGTGTAATTGGTACGGCTATCAACAGAAGGATCGGATAAATACGATGATGCGGTATTGGTTGAAAACAGGTATTGACCAGTTCTGCGGCTATCTTCACTATCGAAGCGTAAAAAGCCAATAATATCATGTTTATCATTCAGTTTTGGGGTATAAGCCAAAGTCATACTAGTGTTCATGGTGAATGAATCGCCATCAGCATCTGAAGCAGTATTGACCACCGATTCGGTATAAGGCCGCCCTGTTGCAATTTGAGGAAGGAAGGTTTTTACTTTGGTGTTGTTAATGTTTACCATAAAACTTCCATTCAGGCGTAACACACTCGGTAAAATTTCGTACTGTAAACTAAATTTTGGTGTAATACGTTCGCCCAATTGGTGGTTACTACCTGCTGATGCCATTGCCAATGGATTAAAAGTACTGGCATAAGCGCCCTGGGCAGTTGCGGCAGGACTAAAAAAGTTTGATGTTAAATTTCCATACTCATCATACTCATAAATACTTTGGTTAGGCATTTTGGTATAAGCAACGTCTCTAACCCGGGTATTAAAAAGTCCGTTCTGATCGATATGTGTATAAGAAATATCAGAACTGAACCTGATTTTGTTCGACACCATATAATCTAAATTCACCCTTGCCGAAACACGGTTTAAATCGGTGCCAATGGTAGTACCTGTTTGGTTAAAATAATTTACCGAAGCACGGTATCTGGCTTTTTCACCACCCCCCGAAATAGACAGGTTATGATCTTGAAGGTAACCTACCCTCGTAATGGCTGATAACCAATCGGTATTGTTGCTGTAATTATAGTAATTATAAGGATCGTTCGGATCATATTGAAATTGCTTTGCAAATTCTGAAGTAGAAAACTGACGGCCCGCATTATAATATTCTTCCAAAACGAGTGATGAATATTGGTTACCATCCAACATCGGGATCGGACTTGGCTGTTTAGAATACGAACCTTTAAAATTATAGGAAATAGCTGGCGGACCAATTGAACCTCTTTTTGTGGTAATGATCAATACACCGTTTGCTGCTCTCGATCCCCAAACGGCTGTAGCCGCAGCATCTTTTAGCACACTAATTTCTTTAATATCAGATGGGGCAATATTTAATAACTGACCATAATTGTTCTCATCAGAGGTGGCAAAGTTAAAATCAGAAGGGATGGTAATATCGTAAGGCATACCATCCAATACAATTAACGGATCGGTTGCGCCATTAATGGAAGATGTACCGCGGATACGGATCTGCATCGGCGCGCCCGGATCACCCGTACTGGCGGTAATGTCAACCCCTGCCATGCGGCCTTGCAAAGCCTGATCGATTGATGCCGATTGGAGGTCTTCGAGTTCTTTGGCATCAATGGTAACCGTAGCCGAAGTCTGATCGCGTTTATCGATCGTCATTCCACTTCCATTGTTCGTTTTGGCTTTCGAAACAATCTGAACCTCATCCATCTGATTTTCAGAAGGTTCCAACTGGAAATTGATTACTGCTTTATCGATATTAACAGGTGCTGAAGACCTATAACCAATATATGAAACCGATATCCGATAAGTTTTATCTGCTACCGGTAAAGAATAGTTTCCATCAATATCKGTCGAAACGCCTTTAATTACCCTTTTGTCTTTATCAACAATTACAACAGATGCACCAATAATGGGCTGCTTATCTTTTTTATCAATTACCTTACCCTTTACATAGTTAATTTGTTGTGCATAGGTTAGGGACGATACCAACAAACAGCATAGTAAAATAAAAAAACTATAATTATATCTTTTAGTCATCTCGGTTTAGAATTGATATTTTAAATAAGAATTGATTTGGTGAATCACCGTTCTGTTAGATAACACGTTGCTCCTATCGGTTGTACCCAGCAAAACATTCACAGAAGTATTGGTTACATCTCTTAGCGTGAGCGTATTGGTGGTATTGGTAAATACAGTAACCTTGGCTGCATCTCCCGAATCGTTTTTAAGCAAACTTTCAAAAGAACCTGTTTTCTGTCCGTCGCTTGCTACTGTGCTTTTAATAATATGGTATTGGATAAATTTGGCCACCTTGCTAATATCTCCGGCGTCTGTTGGCGCATAATTTGGCGTTCCGTTGGCTAGTTTTGGTAATAATCCAGCGGTTACCGCAGCTTGTATAGCCGCATTTGTAGGAATGAAAACGGTGTAAGGGCTTCCATCGGTAACCCCTTGAATTGCGCCTGTAGCAGCTGTATAAAGCGTAACGTTATTTTTAAGGTATTGAAAGAAGGAATAATAAGGATCGGTTGTTAGCGTACCATATTTTTCGATATGCTTGCTTACCGGAAGTACAGTATACATCAGTACTTTGGCAGCATAGGCATCAGCTCCATTAACAGCTGTGGCAACCGAATCGATCTTAATACTTTTATCGGCAACTGCGGGTAAATCTTCTGTGCCAGCTGAAGAGAAAAACCCGTTGTTGTACTTAATGTATTCACCACCAGAAGTTTCTAAAATACCAGCTGTTGTAGCAAAATTTGGTACAGCACGGTCACCCAGTGGGATAATATGCGTTTGCAAGAGTCGTCTTAAAATATTGAGGTCGCCCCTAATTGGCGACGAAGGATAAAAGGGATCGTATGAAAATCCTAAACTTACCAGGGTGGCATCAGGGATGGGAATAACAATGTATTTTAAAGAGGCTGTTTTAATCGGAATAGCATAACCCAATACATCAAGCGCCTGTTTCATAATGTAATAGGTAGGATCTAAATTTACCTTCCCATATACGGTTGAAAATACATTGGCATTTTGGGCAGTGTTTACGCCGTAAAACAATCCATTACTTAAAAACTGCTTGTCTACAACGTTTGCAGGCGTAAGTTTAGTGGCTTCGCCCAAAAAGCTGTTAACCGTATTAAACTTGCTTGGCCATACTGTAGTTCTATATAAATGTGAGTTGATAAAATCCCTGATGATATCGGATCTTAAAGAAAACAGTTCGTTCAGCTGTGCTTTATAGTTTCCGGGCTGCAACCTGTTTTTTGCATAATATTTTAACAGCACTTTTGCATAGGCCTCAACCGCGTCATCGGTTGGTGCAAAAATGGTATACATGCCAATCTGTGCATCGTTGGCATCATCTTTCAGGTAATTTTCGTTATTAGGCGAAAAACCAAGCAATATGCTATAGTTTTTAACGTAAACATTATCACTTTTACCCGTTAACACCTGATAACGATGGGTAATATCAGTATTCACATTATAGCTTACATATTTATCCAAAAGGGATTTGAAAGCACCATACTGTGATTTAGTGTCAATATACTGATCAATACTTTGTGGCGGGGTAAGCACTTTATCTACGATGTGGATTACGCCATTTTCGGCTACAATATCTTGTTCGATAATTTTTCCAGGGCCAACATTTTTTCCGGTATACTCGGTATTGGGATAAAAATAATTATAATCTAAAGCACTAATGCCTGCAAAAGAGATGAAGGGGGCAAGAAAATAGGGTAGGTTTTTATTGTTAAAGTCGGTTGGTAAATAAGTTCCGTTTCGGTTACCCGCAATTACCTTTATCGCTTTACCATCATTGTCTACGCCATCGTAAACAAAATCGTAATAAACGGTACGTCGCCTAAAACCAACATTTTTAACGAAACCTTTTGCCGTTAAATTATCGCTTAAACGTTCTACTTTCTCTCCATCATAGGTCATTGAATAACGTACAATTGCCGAAGCCAGCGTTGCATTTATCTCGGTTAAGTTGTTTTCGGACATGTAAGTGGCAAAAGCCGCATCTGTTGGTGCAAAAACCGTCCACGAACCTGCTTTGCTTAAGGTTTCTTTATAGCCCGATTTATCTATACAATCTAAAAATCTGGTAAAATTCCCTTTGGCCTGAAGTTGTTGATAAATCGGATCGGCTAATGTTTCAGGACGGCCATAGAACTCATCAAATTCTTTTTTCCGGCAAGCGCTGAGAATGAATATAACCGCCAAATTAACGATTAAAAATTTCTGTAAAATTTTACTCATAGCAATTTCATTGGATAAACGGCCATTAAAATACTGGGCAATAAAAAGCTATGGATCTAAATCAATTAGAAATTAAAAAATGCAAAAACTGACTTAAAGGGTGAGTAGATTTTTACTGCATAGAATCGTATTAACGTTCGTTAATTAAATAGTTGGTTAAAAAGTTATTTGGTTAGTGAATTATTTCTTAAATATATAAAGGCAGAACAAAATTCCCATCCTGTACTATCCTGTCTTCTTACTATAAAATATTATCATAAAAAGATAATATCGATCTTCAGCATACCTAAATCGTTTTAAGCAAGCCTTAATGCCTTTAAAAAAAATTAAACAACAGCGTTAATGATCAAAAAAAACATTAACAGTACAACAAATAATACAAAATATGAGGACTATCCTGCAATTCGCAGTAGCATGTAATGTTGTTTAGTTTAAAGTTATTTGATATTCATCCATCCTTCCGGGATAGCAATCACACAGATATTCATGGATCGGTTGTCTTCAGATAACATCGCTGACTGGATTTCGATTTTTTTACCATCAGGGCTCATGGTAGGATGCGGATGATCTGCCGCTGTTTGCTTATGCCCTGCCGAGAGCAGTTTCATTTCATGTGTTTTCCTATTAATCAGATAAATGCTTCTCGAAAAATCGTCGCCTACGGCCCACTTTCCGTCTGGAGAACCGCTTACATGCCAAAGCCCGCTGCCCGTTGGCGTTTGTCCTTCAATTCTCATTTCCCTTGTTCTTAAATTTACAATGGCCAGCCCGGTAGGTTTTTCGCGGGTGCCTGATGGTCCCCAGGCATTTTCTTGCCCGGGATTGGCACCGTTCACTTCAGTTTGGGGGGCAGATACAGCACCGGTTCCAGGTATAGGCCTGTGCCCCATAATGGCCATGGCTACCTCATCACGCGAAATTATGGCTTCATGGGTAACCCATTCATAATCGGCTTCTGGATATAGTGGCCGTAAGCCTGTTCCATCAGCCAATACGGTCCAGGTTCGCTGTGGGGATTTACCTCCGGTTTCCCAGCAAAAAACAATTTCGCCGGCAAGCCAAGGATTGGTCTGTATATGCCCTATCTGAAAAGGAACCGAAATTACATATTTGATTTCGCCGGTATGGATATTCATCCCTGCTATACCCGATGGGCCAGCGCCCATTTTCCGCGGCCCAAAGTTTGGTTCCAGTTTAATTCCTGCTGCAAGATGTTTAGCCGCTTCTTCTTTACCCACCCTGAAATAGGCCCAGTTTTCGTCGCCATCAAGCGCCATATCGCCACCAGCACCAATTTCTTCGGGGGTGGTTCCACAAACACGCTCATAAGTTGATACAGGTTTCATTTTACCAGATTTACTATCTGCAAATACCTTAGCCAGATCCACCTCTATAATTTTTACTGCGCCTCCTATGCGTTTGCCCGAATCAATATTCCGCATAAAATATAGTTTCATCGATTTTCTGGCCACATTCAACATTCCGGTATAGCCACCTTCGGTAACCTGAACAAGATCTCCCGTCTGCTCATTTACCGCCATTGCTTCTCCTTTAACCCTGCCCGATCGGAATATCAGCCATCGTCCATCAGCAGTCCATTGGTTATGTGTCTGATAAATTTTCGAATCTCCTGCGGGCCTACTGGTTAAAAAAGTAAGTACAACACCCGTAACGGGATCTTTAACAACTTTTCTTTCCGAAGGAAAACGTTTACCTATCTGTGCGTAGCCAGCGTGATGGTTAAATACTAAAATGCAGGTAAAAACGGCAATAATAAATGAACAGGGTATATATTTCATCTTTATTTTGGTTAAATGCGGTGTTGATTATTTATACATCTGTACCGAACTATCGTTTATTACGAAAGGATGCTCTTGTAACAAACGATAAGTTTCTGCTCCTGCTAAAAGCACCGGACCATAGCTATGTGCAGCAAAAACATTTACAGGCCTGTAATAGTAAAACGCAGGATCGAAACCCATGCCCGTACCCACACATGTACCTTCTACCTGACCGTTTGCATTTATTTTAGTACTCACGGCATTCCAGGCCAACAGCGCCATAGGACCATAAGCTTTGGCATCAAGCCAGCCTTTGTTTACTGCGCGGGCAATGCAATAACTATAAATAGCGGTAGCTGATGTTTCCAAATAAGAATCGTTACGATCCAAAAGCTGATGCCAAAAACCTGTTCCATCCTGTAAAGCTGCCAAACCTTTTACATGTGCTTTTAACATTTGCAAGATATAGGATCTACCTGGATGGTTTACAGGCAAGGCATCCAGCAGTTCTATTTTGGTCATAAGTGCCCAGCCATTTGCCCTCGCCCAATGAAACTGCGGATGAGGATCCATATCCTGGACCCAACCATGCATATACAATCCTTTTTCTGGATTAAACATCCGTTCGGCAAACAATCTGTATTGTTTCACCGCTTCGTCAAAATATTTCGTATCACCAGTTAGTACGCCCATCTGGGCAATTGCCGGCAGGCTCATGTAGAGATCATCAAGCCATAACGTATTGGGTTGCGGCCTGTTCCTGGCCAATGTACCGTCTTTCAAACGGAACTCTTTGGTCATGATGTAATTTAAATAATGATCAATAACCGGGCGGAGATCGGCTTTCACTTCTCCTGTTCGCTGCGCCTTAATCATTGCAGCAGCAATAGAACCTGCATCATCCAGTGCATGTGGATCTATTACCGAACGAACCGGTGTTACTGCCCCTTTATTTGTTTTTAAATATTTTTGATATGCAGAAACAACATTTGCCAAAAAACTAACCCGCTTAACGGTATAATCTTTAAATTTTTGATCTCCTGTTGCAGTAGCAACCTCCAGCATGCCAGTATAAGTAACACCCCATTCGTAACTCGTTAAACGATAGTCTCCAGGTTTAAATACCGAACTGGAATCTGCTTTTTTTAAATCCGAAATCACTTTTCCCGAAACCTTATCTATCAGTTCGAAAGGAGTGGTTTTATCAAGGTAGTTAAAAACGCGATCCAGCGATACTTTAATATCTGCCATTTTTGTTTCACCATAAGGTGTAACATAGGCCGGTTTTAACAGATGTAGCGGCGCGGTAACATCATTCCCTTTATGTTCTACATATTGAGCAAAAGCAGGCACACCGGCGCATATCGTAATACAAAAGAATAATATTTTAGATCCCGAAGTTTTAATCGGATTGGTAAAAACAAACATAATAGATGGCTTAAACTATATCATTGCTCCCAAATGGGGACAAAACATATAGGGGTTTATAAATGGTTAATCAAGCCAATCTATCACATTTAAAAAAAAGAAGCGACCTGCTCTGTCCTGCTTCTTCCGTAAAGAAATTATTACAGTATTATAGCGCATGTAATTAAATAGGATTTACAACTCTAAACTTGGCGTGTATTAAACAGGCTGTACAGCTACGAGCTGCATTTCTTTTTCCTTTCCGCGAAGCTTAATTGCACCTAACATTTGCGTGGTATAACAATCTGTTAACTGTAGTTCTTCAATTAGCGCTATCGATACCAGCATCTCCTGGTTAAACTCCTTGCACATATTCTGAATTCTTGAAGTGGTATTCAGTACATCTCCAGAATAGGTAATATCGCGTTTTATAATCCCCACTTCGCCTGCTATAATCTTTCCGCAATGAATACCTGCTTTAAAAGCAGGTATTAAACCATACTTTCCAATGTACTTATCCCTCAGAAGTAACAGATGCGCTTTGATATCAAAAAAACAATTGATGCATTTATTGTTTCTTAATCCTTCATCATAACGCCAGGCAATTACCACTTCATCACCTACATATTGGTATATTTCTCCCCTATTTTCTAAAATAGGATTGGTAATATCGATAAAGATGTCTTTTAATAATTCGTGGTATTTTTTATCTCCGAGGCTTTCGGCGATGGTGGTTGATGAATTTAAGTCGAGAAACATAAATATCCTTGATTCTTCTTTAGGTGTATTGTATTTTCCACTGATAATATCCCAGAAAATACCTTGCCCAAACTTACTGTTTATCTGCAGCAGCAACTGCGTTATGGAAACCACAAAGGCCCACACCAATCCGTTTTTTAAAAATCTTTTCGAATCGCCCAGTTCATAGAGGCTCAGTATCTCGTTTACAATCRAAATAACGCCTAAAAACGATCCGGCAACAATTAAGAGGGTATAACCATAAGGCTTATCGTTATATTTTACATTTACAAAAAATACGAGCAAACTTCCTCCTAACAGTGCCCCAAACAAGCCAATAACTGCATTTAGTACAATTGAAGAAAATAAGGTATAGCCTGGTGCTGGCCCTAAAGAATTTCGGGTATGCAGCACAAGGTCCTCAAAAATGGCAATTACCATCCCAGCTGTCGTCCAAGCCAGGATAATGACCAATAACTGCTGAAGTTTCTGCTGTGTTTGCCGATTAATTTTTACTGACATCGTGATTTCTATTCAAAACGACTGATTCAATATACTTTAACTTTTACTAAAATAATGAATATAATCTTACATGTGCCCTAATAAACAATTGAAATAGCAATTACCTGCTAATACACAAAAACTGTTCGCTGCCGCACAACTACTGTTCGGAAATGAACATACCTAAACGAATAATAAGCAAAAACAACCCTTACAAAGCGATTGAGGTGACATTTGCTTTTTGGCACCCGCTTAGTTAACCACGAAACTGAATAATGTTGGTACAAGCTGATTTTAAATAGTGCACCATCATAAACTTAATAAATTTTAACATTTAAATAAAAAACACAATGAAAACTTCAATTAAAACGCTAATCGTTATTGCATTAGCAGTAATTACTTTAACGGCCGCCCTTCCAAACAACTTAAGGGCTACAGAAAAAAACACGACGATGCTTTACAAGATTCAAAACTTTAGAAGGATTGTGATAAAGGGAAATGTAGAAGTGATGTTGGTACAGCGGCCCGCAATTGGAATATCTTTTGCAGATGATAACACTGGAAATGTGAAAGTTACCCAGCAGGGCGAGGTACTACGCATTACCAGCCTCGATAAAGAGAAGTGTAAACTTGTTATTTATGTAAACGATATCTACCGCATTGAGGCTGATCAAAATGCTGTTGTAAAAACAGAAGCAAAGCTCAGCACTAAATTTCTCCAGATCATTCTTAAGGGGAATGCCTTTGCCGACATCAATACCAGTAGCGAAGGTTTATATACTGAAATTCTCGACAATAGTACATTAAAACTCAAAGGCAATACCAATCGCCATACGCTGATTATGGGCAAAGCACCAAATTTGACTATCGATCGTTTTGCTGCCACCCAAACAGATGTTAGCCAGATAGAAACCGCAACAGAAGAAATTGTTGCCCTTGTTCCATCCTCAGTTCAATAAATGGTAGGAGATTGGGGTTTAAAAGTAAATCATTCTGCCCAATAATTTTGCTTATTACACAAACAACCAATAGAGACAGTTATTTTTTCTATTTTGCATTCAAAACAAAGTTTACCTCTAGACTAAATAACATCATTAGCAAATGAAACTCTCTGAAAACTTACAAAAGTTATTGCCGTATGGTTACCTGTTCCTTGTGGTGATGGGGATATTAAAAGAAAGCATTTTTTACTATCAGATTGGTATAAACATTTTAAAGTACACCACGATTATGGATGTATTAATCAGTCCGGTGGCAACACTAACAGCTCATCCGGCGGTATTAATCGTTACGACAGGTTTTATTATCCTCGCTTATGCTTACCCGACCTATCTGGCAAAGCGAAGGGATAAAAAGTGGGCACAAAATCTTTCTGGCCTAAAAAATCCTGAAACACTTAGTGAAGAGGAAGTAGGAAATCATTTTTCGAAACTTTTCACTATTGTTTTTGCCATTGGGCTCCTATCACTGTTTTTGGGAATCGGACTTGGACAAGGGAAAAACTTATCAAAACACATCCGCAATAACGAACTCCAATACGACCGCAAGCTGAATTATTCGAACGGTGAATCTGAAGACATTTATTTGATCGCCACAAATAGTATTTATTATTTCTACCTATCCAAAGGAAACAGATCAATTAAGGTTGCTCCAATTGGTGCTATAAAAAATTTAGAAATCCCACTAAAAGCTTCGATTAGTGCTAAATAGTAATCTTATTTCTGAATAAAGTGTTCAAGTGTTTTAATTAAAAAATACGCATGAAGAAATTATTGATTCCAAATGTGCCATTTACTTAAAAATGATAAAAAAGGGAAAAGT
>NZ_JBFTQI010000013.1:0-20149 GCF_056398925.1 Pedobacter sp. 01T416_2 | reverse complement strand
TGTAAAGGGATGTAAAAGAAATGATCGGCGAAAATGGAAAAAGGATGTTGTTCTTTTTTTCCAGTTGGATAGAGGTTGYTTATTGTTTTCGTAAAATGTAAAATAGAGTAGGGCTTAAGCAAATAAGCATCCGCATCAACTTTAAAAGCATCAATGGCATACCGTGGGTGCGCCGTAGTGAAAACCAGGTGTTTTGTTTTTTGTCTTAATAAGGTTGCCAGTTCGATTCCGGAAAGTGAAGGCATTTCGACATCCATAAAAATAATATCGACAGGATTAGATACCGATATTTCTGCCAGGGCTTGGAGTGGTTCAGTAAAAGTTTGGATAAGCTTTAAATCAGGCAGTTTCTCCATATATGCTATTAAGCTCTCTAGGGAATGAGGGTCGTCATCAATAGCGATACAACTTATTGACATTTTTTATAGGTTTAGTTGATGCAAATTACAATTTCAACCATTAAAATGAAAAAAAAACATATTCGAAACGGATTTTTATGTATTCAGCAAGGAAAATCAGCTTTTCTTTTGAGGTTATTGTGTAATTTGAAATTTTAAACTAAAGTTATTAAAGCACGCTTTCTTATTTGATTTTAATAACCAGCATTACTTTGAAAAACTGGTCTGAATCAGTAAAGTAGCTGAATTCAGCATTTTTACCATAACTGTAAGCTAAACGCTTCTTTATGTTTTCCAATCCGGAACTTAAGCCTGAGTTGTCTTTAATTGCTTTTACTAAGTTTGAAGTTTCTATGATAAGTTGACCATTTTCAATTCTCAAACTCACTTCGGCAGGATGTGATGGTGTAAGCAGCTCGCCATGCTTAAACATGTTTTCTACTAAAGTGATTAATACTAGAGGAATGATTTTAGTGTTACGTATTTCATCATCGTACCAGAAACGGAGCTGTAAATGGTGATCTTTACGAAGCTGATGCAGGTTGATGAGGTTTTCTACCTGGTTAATCTCCTCATCAAGCAAAATAAATTCTTTATCCTGATTGCTATCAACCGAATAGCGCATCATCTCTGCAAGAGAATGAATGGCCTCTGCTGCAACCGGAGAAGAATCTTTGGCATTTTGGTAAATAAAATCCAGGGTATTAAATAACAAATGGGGCTGTATCTGGGCTTTTAGAAAAGCATTCTCTGATTTTGCGATTTGAATGATGTTATTTAAACGTTGCTTTTCTAAATCTTCGATTTTTTTTCGCTCTTCCAGGAAATTAAGTAGAAAGTAATAACTGGTAGAGAAACTCATAAAATAGATAGCACGATAAATTGGATGAGCAAAAAACGATGCTGTAAATTCAATCTTAAACGGACCATTATAGGATGTGTAGTTGAGAAGGATATAATCTAAAATTACAATTAATATAAGGTACGCAACCAGCTCCAGTAAGATAAATAATGGCAATCTCCACCATCGGCCACCTAGCGTTTTTAATGCAGACGGCAATACAACGTGGGCATGAAAATAAAAGGTTGCCACGTTGAAACTATAAAAAGTAATGTAATTACTGATTAGTTGAAATTTCCCTATAAAAATACCAATGATAACGGCCTCGTAAAATATAAATATGGTCCAACATATAATGTGGAGTTTTTTATCTGATATCCAGCTTAGAATTTTGTGAAATTTATTTTTCCTACTTATTAAGTTCATTTAGCAAGTTAATTTGGGAGCGGGTACATAGGGTTAACAAAGAAACTTTGGTAATTTGCTTCTTTTGATAACTAAAATACTAAAAAATTAGTTTAAGATCGGTTTGTTTTAATTGTTTTCTCCTTAATATAGTCCTGTATGCTTTCACGGTAACTATTTCCTACATTAATAGTTAGATTATTGATCATTTTTAAGGTATTGCCCTCTACCTTTTCAATATAATTCTTGGCTATGATAAATGAGCGATGTACCTGGGCAAAATTCTGATAGTCTTTTAAAATGATTTTTATCTCTGATAACGCAATGTATGATACAATCGTTTCGTTTATGGTAAAAATGCGTACATAGTTTTGAAGACTTTCTACGGCTACAATGTCGGTGTACCTTACTTTAATTAAGTTATTTTTTTCGCTTTTATTCCTAACAAAAAAATAATCATCATCTTGCTTAACTGTTAGGTTTGGTACACTCGGGCTATAAGGGAATAATCTATTTATGGTTTCAGCAAAACGGGCAAAAGTGTATGGTTTTAATAAATAAGCACTAGCATACATTTCAAAAGCCTCGTAAGCATATTTAGAGTGGGAGGTGGTAAATATTAATTTGTCTGTTTTATGCCTTATTGCTTTTGATAATTCTAAGCCCGAGATCATAGGCATATCAACATCTATAAAAACAATGTCAACGTTATCTCCTGCTGTAATTTCGTTTAATGCCTGTAACGGATCTGTATACGAGTTTATTAAATGAACGTTTGCAAGATGATTGATATATGATTTTATACCGTTGACGGCGTGAATGTCGTCATCAATTACGATACATGTTAATTTCATTAGGCGTGTTTTAAGGTTAAACGAAATTATAGGTTGCTTTTTAAATAAAGAAATTATTTTAGGCCTGCAACGATGTTTAGTTGGTTTTTGTAGTAAATATGATATGTATATGTTTTTTTATGCAAGAAACATGATCAGCGAAAACCGATGATGAAGGTTTTTACAAAAAGAATAAAACAAATTTATTTAATTACTTGTATAACAATATATTGTATTTTGAATCGTAGTTATTAATAGATATATTTAATAACCAAAATAATCATCCCTAATCACCTAAAACAATATCCCATGAAAAATAGAACCCGCACCGCCAATAGATTAAACGTGTCTATTACCAAAAAGGTTATTGAACTACAGGAGCAAGGTTACGACTGTGATTTTCTGCTACTGGCTAACGGTAGTTTACAGTGCATGCAAACTAACTTAAGCTATCCGCTAAGTACGGTTGCTATTAAACAAAGGGAACATGGCTACGATTTCTTTAGCCATTCTTATAAAAATGTACATACTATTGAAACAGGAAATGGTGAAAGAGGTGTACTGCTTACCGAAAAAGTATTTTAACCGCTTACTTTATGCCTTTAATCAGTAGTTAAAATTTACTGTGTTTAGCAGGTATTTCATGCGAACTTAATTATTGCGATGCGTTGCAATATCAGACGATATATTTAGGGCATTTTAGTAAAAACTTTTTTTTTCTTCTTTTTGTTTAAATTTTATTGAATATATTTAAACAAAATAATGACTTATTCTATTTCAGATCTTGAACAGCTTTCGGGCATCCATTCTCATACCATCAGGATCTGGGAGCAGCGGTACAATGCACTGAGTCCGATGCGATCTCAAGGCAATACGCGTTTATATGATGATAAGCAGCTTCGAAGACTATTAAACATCGTAAGCTTAAATAAAAGCGGTTTAAAAATTTCTAAAATCTGCAGCCTTTCTGATGAAGCGATTGATAAACTTCTCGACCAACAGTTCTCATATCCTACTGATGATGAGCAGACAGATTATGTTTCGCAACTCATTAGGCATGGTTTGGCTTTTGATGAGCACTCATTTAATCATTTAATTGATCAAAGCATTGATCAGTTGGGACTTTCTGATTGCTACCGGAAAATAATGTATCCATTATTGGTCCGTTTGGGCTTAATGTGGCGAAAAGACGATATTTGCCCTGCACACGAGCATTTTTTATCAAACATTATCCGTCAAAAAATATTTACACATATCAATAATCTTCCTTTAACAAGGCATGCTGGCGAAAGTTGGCTTCTTTTTTTACCGGAAGACGAGGATCATGATATTGGGCTGCTTTTTGCCAGTTATATGCTGAGGATGCATCATCATCAAGTTATTTTCTTAGGCAGCAAAGTTCCATTGGATTCAATTAAGTGGATATTTTCCACATTAAATGTAGGTCATGTTTTGCTTTTTATGATAAAGTCAAGATTAGAACCTGCCGCACAAAAATACATAGATCAATTGTCTGAAATATGCTCATCCGCTAAGATCCATCTTGCGGGAAATAGTGATGTTATTGGTAAACTAAACAATATCGGCCACATCAACTGGTTTAAAACGCTCGATGAATTTGAAAAAACAATACAATACCCTTTTTTACATGAAAGAAATTTTTGATCAACTATCTGCCAATTGTAGCCGGCTTACCACTAAGTTGTATAGTACCAGCTTTTCTTATGGTATTTATTTTCTTGGTAAAGAACTGCGTCAACCCATACACTCCATTTATGGCTTTGTACGTTTAGCAGATGAAATTGTAGATAGTTTCCATCACTATGACAAGAATTTTTTACTGGAAAAATTTAAGGAGGATACTTTCGAAGCCATTAACCTGGGCATTAGTTTAAACCCCATTTTAAATTCATTCCAAAGGGTTGTAAATCAATACCAGATAGATCTGGAGCTGATTGTTCTTTTTCTGAGGAGTATGGAGATGGATCTTTCTACGCAAGAATATACACCAGAACTTTACAACGAATATATTTTAGGCTCCGCAGAAGTGGTAGGTTTGATGTGTTTAAAGGTTTTTACCAATGGCAGTATTGCGGATTACGAACAATTGAAGCCTTACGCCATGAAATTGGGCTCTGCATTTCAGAAGGTTAATTTTTTGAGGGATGTGAAGGCTGATCATCAAACACTTAGCCGGAATTATTTTCCCAATGTTAATTTAGCCCTATTCTGCGATCATCAAAAAAAAGAAATCGAAAAAGAAATTGAAGCCGAATTTGCAATGGCCTTAACTGGTATTAAGCAGTTGCCCACAGCATCCAGAAATGGTGTATATTTGTCTTATATCTATTATAAAAAATTATTTGCTAAGATAAAGCGCTTAAGTGCTGAAAAAATTATGACTGAAAGGATAAGAATCTCGAACACGCGTAAAGTTGGTTTGATGTTTGGTTCTATTATCCGCAATAAGTTAAATGTAATTTAAATGGAAGAACAAGTTATTCTGGTTGATGAGGAGGATGTACCGAAAGGACAGATGGATAAAATGGAAGCACACGAAAAAGGTGTATTGCACCGTGCCTTTTCTGTTTTTATTTTTAATTCTAAACGGGAACTATTACTGCAGCAGAGAGCAATGAGCAAATATCATTCTGCAGGTTTATGGACGAATACCTGTTGCAGTCATCCTCGGATTGGAGAAAGTAATATCCATGCAGCAAAAAGGAGATTGATGGAAGAAATGGGGATGGACTGTGAATTGAACTATCTGTTTAAATTTACCTACAAGGCAATATTTGAAGATGGATTAACGGAACACGAAGTTGATCATGTTTTTTTTGGCATGAGTGATGAATTACCAGTTATAAATCATGATGAAGTAGAAGGCTTTAAGTATATGGATTTGGAGACCTTGGCACAGGATATTGCGATTAATCCGAGTGCTTATACGCCGTGGTTAAGAATCTGCTTGGATAAAGTTGTAACGCACGCATCAACGGCTAAAACAAAAAACGGGCATACAGCCTAAGCCATATACCCGTATCTAAATTAACGCTCTCGGGGACAAATATAGGACTAGTTTAGAAAATTCCTAAAAGTTTAACATTTCTTTTACTTTAAGATTATAGTTCGCAGTTTGGATTTATGTTGATCTGTAAATTAAGGTATTAATATATAGGTATTTATAAGTTTGGACAGAGATAAGTGCTAAAAAATATTTTTTTTCTTAGACATATCATTTTATGATATTTGTTACAGTTTTAGGTTTATCAATCTGTTTTGCTAACTTCTTTTTTCTCGATCGAGAAGCGCTTCTGTGATATTATTCATCCTCTAATTTTTGGAATTTAAATTTATCCTTAATGTGACGGTTAAAATATCTTCCTTTCGATCCGGAAGCCTTTAACATCTTATAAATTTTTTCGGGGACCTTTTTATATTGATAAATCATATCGGTTACAAAGATGATTTTCAATGTTTCTGTAGCTGCATCATAACTAAAATATTTGATTACTGATGATGGCATAATATTAATTTATACCTTAAAAAACAGCTGCTATTAAAAATGGTTTTAATCGTTTTTGAGTGCCGATTCTTCTTTCGCTGCCTTAATTTTTTCTTTTTTAAGGTCAATTCTGATGATATTGTACAAACTCATATAAACATTTGCCACCCATACTATCGAAAAGAAAGAAATAACGTAACCACGCCAATCGGGATAAAGTAAAGTGAATCTGGTAATAAAAAGCAGAATAGCGGTTACATAATGACTGAAGCAATATTCGCAGGTAAAAACATAGAAAAACTTTCGTTTAAATAACTTACTACAATTCTTCGAACGGTCTACACAAAATTCACGTGGTTCTTTAAATATTTCTTCTTTGGTAACTGTCCATGCGATGCAAGCTACGGGTAAGGCCATAATAAAGAGATAATAGATGTGTGCTTCCATGATGATCAAATTCAGGTATAAGTACAACCTTAAAGCCTTGAAAATGTTTAGTTAAGCGATAAACATTTTGAGTATATTTATGTTAGTTAAGATATATCTAATCACTTATTGTTATGGAAAGATCAGAAATTATATCTCTTTTAGAGGTAATCAATCAACAGGTTAGTTCTTCGGTTTTAGGTGGGATGGAAGAAGAGTATGAAGAATTAGAAAGTATGGGCCTGATTAAAATTAACCGCGAATCGGTACAATGGTCGTCTGCTATGACGCCTGCCGGAAATGCTTATTTGGGGCATGATTAGTTGGGGTTAAAGAATTCAGCAATCTGATTGAGTTCTGTTTGGAAGGTAAAACTTTAAGACCTCATTTGTGCAAAGGAGAGCGTCAAAATAAATTGATCATCTCTATAATTTGGAAAGCAGTTGGAGTGGTTCTTCGTTTAATGTAGTCCCGCCCCCGTTTCTGCCCCGATGAAGAATCGTGGCATTTCACTATGGTCGGGTTTAGCTTACTCCTGTTTTTGCTTTTATGCCAGTTTTCCTTGCGATAGGCAATTTACTCTTGACAATTGACTCAAGAACGCTGACTTTGGACCTCGGACTAAATAATGGTCAAAGCCATATAGCCCTGATGGCAATGGAAATCCCTTTTGGACGCCCCTTGCATTGTTTAATATCGGGTTTTAACCAAAAGGATTGGAATGGACAGCAGGACTGAACCCTCCCTAATGGCTACTGGCTTTGCGCTTCAAAAAAATAACTGTTTATTTTTAACGATTGATCAGCATCCCTCCCATCAGAATCTTTACGACTAAACTTTGACCAATTTATTGTTGGAATTCTGCTAAATTTGCAGCAAGTTTAGAATTGTGCCCTAAATAAAATAAAAGGCCATTCTATCTGCAGATATGAACGATTTACAACTTAGAACGGTAAATGTAACCAGATACGTTACGCCTTTGCGCGAGGGTGGCTCTATGCCTGCCATTGCGGAAGCTGATGATAACTTTTTATATGTACTTAAATTTAGAGGGGCAGGACAGGGTACCCGGGCTTTAATTGCCGAACTAATTGGTGGCGAAATAGCCCGCTATTTAGGTTTGCGTGTACCTGAATTGGTTTTTGCCAATTTAGATGAAGCTTTTGGGAGAACAGAACCCGACGAAGAAATCCAAGATCTGCTAAAAGCCAGCGTGGGCTTAAATTTGGCATTACACTATTTATCTGGCGCAATAACATTCGATCCGACTGTAACTACTGTTGATGCTAAACTTGCCTCGCAGATTGTATGGCTAGATTGTTTTTTAACCAACATGGACCGGACGTGCAGAAATACCAATATGTTGCTGTGGCATAAGGAGCTTTGGCTAATCGACCATGGTGCTGCATTATATTTTCATCATTCTTGGCAAAACTGGGAAGAACAGGCTATTAAACCCTTCTTTTTGGTAAAAGACCACGTATTGTTACCATGGGCAACTGAACTGGAAAGTGTAAATGATGAATTCAGCAAACTACTTAGCCCTGAAAAGATCAAATCTGTTATTAATTTAATCCCTGACGACTGGTTGGAAGGCGAAACGAACTTTGAAAGTAAAGCAGCACACCGTAATGCCTATACGCATTTCCTTACTACCAGGTTAACTCATTCAACTATATTTTTAAAGGAAGCACAGCATGCAAGGGAAATTCTTATTTGAGTACGCTGTGATTCGCGTAATGCCCAGGGTAGAACGTGAAGAATTTATTAATGTGGGCATTATTTTGTTTTGTGCCAAGCAAAAGTTTTTAAAAAGTGTTTTTTTCCTGGATGAGACAAGAGTAAAGGCTTTTTCTGCGAAGATAGATTTAGAAGAGCTAAAAGAGAACTTATGTGCTTTTGAAAGAATAAGTACAGCCGCAAAAGGATCAGGTCCCATTGGTCAATACGACCAGGCTTCCCGTTTTAGGTGGCTCACGGCAACCAGAAGTACGGTAGTGCAGTGCTCAAAAGTACACCCTGGTTTTTGCGATGATGCCGAAGAAACTCTATTAAGACTGCATAACGAGCTTGTTTTATAGCGCTATGTGCATGGCGCTAAGCGTTTGATTTACCTTTAAGAACAAATATTTTCGGCTCTTGAAGAATACATCAATCTAACAATTAAGCAATTAATCAGTTTACAATTGGCAGTTTTTAGTTAGCAATCAAACAATTTAACAATTAACCAGTTAACCAATTTTCACAATTAACCAGTTTATCCTTGCCAAAAGAATATTTCAAAAAACTCCAAGATCTGCTCAATACTGAGCGCAACGAAGATTTACAATCGTATTTAAAACTTACTGAAAATACTTCGGCTGCCGATAGGAGAGCCTTGGGTTTAACCTGGTATCCTATTGCAATCAGGAACACCGAAATAGGCCGTGGCGATTATTTAACTGTAGAGTTGGAAAGGACTACCCATCAGGATTTTTCGCATCAGTTCCGTTTTGGTTCGGCGGTGGTATTATTTTCTAATCACGATGCCAAGGAAGATCGGATAGAGGGGATTATAAATCACCAAAGTGGCAGCAGGATGAAAATCAGCTTCCGTGTTGATGAATTACCAGACTGGACCAGAGATGGCAAACTTGGTGTAGATTTACTTTTTGATAATAACAGTTACGACGAAATGCAGAGTGCCCTTAAACAGGCTACACATTTGGCAGAAAATGAATCAGAAAATAAACTGATCCGTATTTTAACGAAAGGAGAAAAACCTTCATTTCGGGGCGAAGAGAAATTTATCATTCCAAATACGCTAAACGACTCGCAGCAATTAGCGGTGAATAAAATTATTGCAGCCGATCATTTGGCTGTGGTTCATGGTCCACCAGGCACTGGAAAAACGACAACACTTGTGCACGCTATAAAATCGTTGGTTAAACACAGCGATCAAAAAATCCTGGTGGTAGCACCAAGTAATACTGCTGTTGATTTACTTACTGAAAAATTAGCGGCTGAAGGGTTAAAAGTAATCCGTGTGGGGAATCCGGCAAGGGTTTCAGAAAGATTGCTTGCGGCTACTCTTGATCATCAAATGGCCGATCATCCGGAGATGAAAACGATTAAGGCTTTAAAAAAACAAGCCAGTGAGTATAAAAACATGGCTCATAAATACAAGCGGAGCTTCGGCAAAGCAGAACGGGAGCAACGTAAGGCCTTGTTTGATGAAGCGCATAAAATTGGAAAGGAAGTAGAAAAAACGGAGCAGTATATTATGGATAATCTGTTTACTAAAGCACAGATTATTACCGCCACCCTGGTGGGAGCCAACCATTATACTGTTCGGAATTTAAAGTATAATACCATTGTAATTGATGAGGCTGGCCAGGCTTTGGAACCTGCTTGTTGGATACCGATTTTAAAAGCACAGAAAGTAATATTAGCTGGTGATCATTTTCAGCTTTCTCCAACTATAAAATCAAATGAAGCAGCCAGAAATGGTTTAAGTAATACTTTACTCGAAAAAGCAGTAAATCTTCATCCAGAGTCGGTTGTGTTGTTAAAAGAGCAATACAGAATGAACAAAAATATTATGGGTTATTCATCTCGGGTGTTTTATAAAAATGAGTTAATAGCGCATCACTCTGTTGCCGATCATTTATTGTTTACCGGCGATCAACCGATTCAATTTATCGATACTGCAGGTTGTAGTTTTGACGAAAAATTAGATGGAACAAGTACAACCAATCCTGATGAAGCTGCATTTTTGGTCAAACATTTAACGAATTTGGTTGCTAGTTTGACAGATAAAACCTTAACTGATAGTTTTCCGTCTGTTGCCATTGTCTCCCCTTATAAACAGCAGGTTCAGATTTTAAATGCGTTGGTTCAGGAAAATGAAATTTTAAATCCATATCGCAATAACATTGCAGTTAACACCATTGATAGCTTTCAGGGGCAGGAACGTGATGTGGTTTATATTAGCCTCACCAGGAGTAATGGTGATGGAAGCATTGGGTTTTTGTCAGATACCAGGAGAATGAATGTTGCCATGACAAGGGCAAAGAAAAAGCTGGTTGTTATTGGCGATAGTTCTACTTTATCGAAATCTAATTTTTATGCTGAATTTATCCAGTATGCTGAGCAATTGAACGCATACCACAGCGCCTGGGAATTTATGGAGCTGTAACCGTAAAATTGTTGCTTTTTACAATTGCTTCACATGATATGACGCAAGTTGATGCTAAACCTTTTCCAGTTTCTTTTCTTCTGCGAGTTTGCCCGATATACTGGCCCCTGCAATTAACAGTTCTTGCGTAATGGTTTTGGTATATTCTGTAATTTCTGATTTAAAATCTTTTACGGATGAGCCTGAACGTATTTCTTCCAATCTTTTTTCCCACTGTCCGGTAAGTTCAGCCTGTGCAATCTGCTTGTCCTTCACTACTTCATAAACAGCCAAACCTTTATTGGTAGGTACAAGATTTCGCTTTTCCCTTGTAATATATTCTCTGGTGATTAACGTTTCGATAATGGATGCACGAGTTGCCGGCGTACCTAAGCCACTATCTTTCATGGCATAACGCAGTTCTTCGTCTTCAATCTCTTTACCACAGGTTTCGAGCGCTTTTAATAGCGAAGCCTCGTTATACATTGGCTTTGGTTTAGTCTGCTTTTCTAAAAGAGATTTTTCTGTTATAGGCAATAGTTCTCCAACAGCAACCTTTGGTAAAGCTACATTGTCTTCATCTTTTTTATCATCTTCAGGGTCGTTAAAAACAGCCCGCCAGCCTGCAGAGCGGATTACCGTTCCATTGGCCACAAACGTAACTCCTGATTGAATGGTTATTTTGGTTAACTCCTTAATACATTCCTGATGAAAAGCCTCAATCATCCGACCAACAACCATATCGTATACAGCTTGTTTATCTGAGCTTAGCCCATAAGCTTGTTCGCCGGTTGGTAAAACAGCATGGTGATCGGTTACTTTTTTAGCGTTAACACTTCGCTTATTTAAAGTGATGGTTTGCAAAAACTGTGCTTGCTTTCCAAAATCAGCATGATCGGTAAATTTTGCAATCAAATCTGGAACTCCGGCAAAAACATCATCACCAATGTAGCGCGATCCGGTACGGGGGTAAGAAACCAATTTGCTCTCGTACAGGTTTTGCAAAATATTAAGTGTTTGATCAGCAGTATATCCCTTTTTCTTATTGGCTTCTTGCTGTAAACTACTTAAGTCGTGCAATAAGGGAGGTGGTTCTTTTCTTGGCTTTGCTTCTACAGCTGTAATGTTTCCGCCGGTTGGAAAACCAGAAGCCACATCCTCTACAAGCGCAAATAACTTTTCTACTTCTTCCTTTTCTTTATAATTCGAGGTTGATATAGCCTTAAAAACCTGTTCATCTTTAGAAAGTAAAATACTGATTTGATAATAGGTTTGAGGAACGAAATTTTTAATCTCCAAAAAACGAGCACAGATCATGGCCAGGGTAGGCGTTTGTACCCGCCCTAATGAAAGAACTGTTCTGTTACCTGCCGAAATACTTAGCGCCTGTGTGGCATTCATTCCCACCAGCCAGTCTGACTCTGAGCGGCAATGGGCCGAATTAAACAAGGTATCGTAATCGGTTCCGGGTTTTAAATTTCTGAATCCATCTTTTATAGCTTCATCTGTTTGCGAAGAGATCCAAAGGCGTTTGAAAGGTTTTTTGCATTTGAGGTAATAATAAATGTACCTGAAAATTAATTCACCCTCACGCCCCGCATCCGTAGCCACAATAATTTCACTCGCCTCATCAAAAAGTTTTTTTATGGTGTCTAATTGTTTTCGCACTGCCGGATCTTCTACAAAACCATCTTTTGTTTTAATCTTTCTAATGGCAAGTTTAAACTTTTGCGGAAGCATGGGTAAATGTTGCTTCCTCCAGCCAATAAAGCCATAATCTTGAGGGGGAGCCAATTGTAATAAATGCCCGAATGCCCAGGTAAAAGAATATCCTTTACCTTCAATGTATCCATCTTTTCTGGTGGTTGCTCCGAAAACTTTAGCAAGTTCACGACCAACAGAGGGCTTTTCTGCAATTACAATCTTCATGAATGGGCTTATCTTTTCAACCCCAAAGATGATTAAAATATTGGCAACCGATTAAAAAAATTACTCACAATGCTACTTAACATTCGTTTGGGCAAACAATTATCAGATAACTTTGTCCATCATTTGTGTCAGAAATTTATATATCGGATTGATTAACAATTCGGTAATATCACTATCTAACAGCTACAATTGATTTTTAATGAATGGATAAAATTTATGAACTGGCAGGTAATAAAATTAAAGTAGGGCTCGAACCACAATTAATCCGCGTGTATAGTAATGCTCAACTTTGGACTTATCTTGATGGAAAAGCAGATGCAAGGTTTGAGCTTTTGATAAATACAATTAAAGCCGATTATGAACAGCATTTCGGTAAAGCACTAGCGATTTCTAACGCTTCGCTTATTGTAGAAATCCTGGTACATGTGTATTGCGATTATCTGGGACTATCCTTCAATCGCATGGTGCAAATAAAATGGATTCAAGCTTTGGTTAAAAAACTGCTCAAACGGGCAGAAGTTGTAGACTGCGGCGAAAAGGGGGTAGACAGTAACCGTTGGGTTTGGGATTTACTAGCCAGTAGCAAATCGTTTTTTATCTGGATTTTACCTAAAAACCTGAACGCCAAAAATATTAAACAACATTAATCCATTTGGGCTGCTAAAATCTGTTCCTGATTTAATACAACACTTGCTGCCAGTGTTTCATTTAAAAATGATGAATTGTATTGTTGTTCTGAATTATTGATGAACAGTACCGTTCGGTCAGAGATGGTATTGATCACCTGATCGGCCAACTTAGCCGGGACAGCAGGACAACCCTGACTTCTGCCCAGTCTGCCTAATTGATCGATGCTTTTTTGACTTACATAACTGGCGCCATGAACCACAATGGACCTTTCTCTTGCATTGCTGTTAAAACCTTGGTCCATACCATCCAATTTAAGCGAACGGCCATGTTTTCCGTAGTAGACTTCACCGGTTAAATAAAAACCTAAGCTACTCTGGTTCGAATTGATATTGTTGGAAAAGTAGGCTGGTTTATCGCCACCACTGTTTTGCCCATGAGCTACCCAAGTATTTAATACCAGTTTTTTGCTCGCAAGATCGATAATATACAGGCGTTTTTTAGAACTTTCCTGATCAAAATCGGCAATGGTTAAAATAGATTTGCTATTTAAAAGACCAGAATATTTTAAGTTATAAAAACCGGTTAGGGCTTTTTCAAAAACCTGTTCACTTAATCCGGCAGAATCTAAATGAACCTGATGGTAAATATTTGAGATATATTGATTGTATAAGCTATCTGTAGCTACGTACTTAACTACTTCTTGTTGTGTATGGGGAAGCTCCGCTGCTTTCCAACTTGTTCCGACAATGCTCATACCCATCAAAAAAATCGTAGCAATGTCCAGGATGTATTTCTTCATTCAGTATGGTTTAGTTTGATATTGAGCTATTTATACGGTTGTTTTGCTCAAATGTTGCCCAAATCAATTCTGTAGCGTTTCAAATACATTTGGTTTTACATTTTCGTGACTTAAAGCGGAATAATATAGCTTTTAGGAATGTGAGGCGGCAAGCTATATCATATCTGTTGTTTCCCGCAGAATCGCAGAAGGACACAGATTTGAGTAGCTTGTCATGCCTAACGGAAATGATCCTCTCTAATTAAATTATAATCTGTGTTAATCGCTTTAATCTGCGGGGGAAAACTTACTAATTTTTCTTTAAATCTATTTTCCTATTTTTGCTGCATAAAAATGTAAAATGCCAAACGAAGAAAATGATTACTCTTTCTGGACCAAATACAAAAGATTTGCTTCAACAGAAATTTTGATGTACCTGATCATGATTATTGGTATTGGCCTCGGGATTATTTTTTTAAGCTAAGTGCTAATTTTAAATAATCTGCAGCATTTACATCATTAATGAATTTCGAAAACTCATTATACTGCGCTGCAGGAAATGTACCATCGTTTAGTATAAATTTCCGGTAATAGGTTAGTTTGTTGCCTACTAAGCTGGCCTTACATACATATTCTCCGAAAGGGCTTTTAAAAGCTTTATCTTGTCCAATAATCAATTCTGTAATTACATTATCTGGCAAGGTATAAACAATGCTATCTTCGTCTGTATATCCACGGTTAATGTAAACAGGCAGTGTTCTGTTCTTTATTTCAGGAATTGACCGCCTCAGGTTAAAGGCATTGAGCTGTAAAAACATTTTATTTCCATTAACAGGCGCATAATTTCTGATATTAATGCTTACTTCTTCAGTTAATTTGGGCGATATATCTTTTTTCTGCGCAAAGGACACTGCTTCGAAATCAATATTGTCAATGTTATAAGCTTCTTTTAGTAGTTTATGCTGTTCGGTTATTGATTTACCAATCAGCGATTCCTGATTTTCATATTGTGAGCCAGCATACACGGTATTCATTTTTCCAGATACAGTGCCATCTAACTGAACAGTTAAGTTGGCTTTACGTATCTGCAAGTTCTCAGCAGTTGTTAGTTTTGGTGTATGCAATAGTTTACCTCCCTCGTTAGTACAGGCAAGCACCAATCTATCATCCGTAAAATCGCTTAAAAAGCCAAAGGGGATTTTTTGGCTGGTGCATTCTAACCAGGTTGTGTCGCCCTTTAACGGCATGCATAAAATAATATGATTGCCTTGTACCATACTGGCATAGTTCGGGTCCATACTTTTCTTTTCAGAACCAGCCGATACTACGCAGTAATAAGAATCTATATTTGCTGCACTGAGCAGGCTTTGCATATAGTTTACTAAAGCTTTACAATCACCATAAGCCAACCGATCTACTTCGCTGGCTGCAATCGGCTGAAAACCACCAATACCAATCTGTACACTAATGTATCTTGTTTTCTCTTGTAAGTACTGATAGATTTTACGCGCCTTATCCTTGTCCGTTTTTTCGTTCTTTACAAGATCCTTTATCATTTCGATGGTGGCAGGTGGCAAGGCTTTGCGTTCTGCTAACAAATCGTCATAAATCCACTTGCCTAGCTCTTTCCAGTTGGTATAACTGCCTTTATGGTTGTAATAATAAAACGCTTGCGGGGCAATCTGGATGTTGGTTGCATAAGTTTCGTGCGCCGGGCTATAGGGTTCAGTTCTAACCGCCAGGATATTATTTGCCTTCCAAATTGTTTTTTTCTGCTTCTCATCAGTTAGTACTTCTGGTGTTCCGCTATAATTCTGGGTTTTTATTCTTACCTGATCTGTTGGCTTACAAATAAAGGTATAAGTACTTTTCTCTACTGAAACATCATCTGCTGGTTTCGGGCTCCAATCGGGTATAATCAGATTTTGTTTATTTCTAATTTCATAATTGTAAACCAGGGTGTAAGGATATTGGTTTACCGGTGGTAGATAGTGTTTTACGCGGCTATCAACAAATAGGGAGAACCCATCGGCCGCGCTCATATCAGCAAAATCGTTTTGAGAAAACTTGTTGGTGAGTTTGCCAACGCTGTTGTAAACTTCTCCTCTTATCCCTTTAATTGAAATATTTTTATCGTAATAGAGTACCAAACGTGCTTCGTCCTCTCCATTTTGGTTAAATACCGTAATGGCTTTTTTTACATTAAGCATTACGTTATCAGGCGAGCGCATATCGATGGTTGTTTCTTCATTCCTGATACAGGCATTGGCGCGGTTGCGCAGGTTAGCGGGAATTAAATCAACATCATAGTTGTCTTGCGCAAAGCCAACAACAGAAACTAAAAGCAAGGAAAATGTGGTAAATAAGAATCTCATTTAATTTGCTTTTTTTAATAAAAACTCTGTTTTCTGGTTTTGGATGATCTTGCTATAGAATTCCTTTAAGAAAAGATATTCTTCAGGCTGATAAATAGCATTGTTAAACTGTAAAATCTGACTCATCGAAATAGTGTTTCCATCTAAACCTGTTTGCAATAAATACTTTCCACCAGAATTGGGTAAAGCTATTGCCATATCTTTTGGTTTTTCTATCAATTGGTATTTTTCTGGTAAAAGCACATTGATGATAATGCGCTCGTCAGACGCTGCACCCAAATCAACTGGGTAGGTACGTTCGTTTAAATTAAATGGATTTTTCGAAATGGTATTGATAAAAAATGGGCTAAAATAAAACTGATCTTTATTTGTACCATCGTTTATGGTAAACTCTACCTCGTATTTTTCTATTAAAGAATTTTCTACACTATCCAGGTTCAAAATTTGATGATCAAGTATCTTAATTCTGGTTAAACGTTCATCAAGCTTCTCGACATATTCATCCGGCGAATTGTATCGAAGAATATCTTTACGTTTGCCATATGCCGCGTAACCCATGGTATGGGTAGTTAAAGTGCCAATGATTTTTCCTTCAGTTGTCATTTTTCCTGTTAGGATATAACTGGTAGTTGTTTTCTGGCTGGCCTTTAAATCAATCCAGTAAGATGGTTTCTTTAAATTGATTACCCTGCCCTGGTCGTTAATACACCGAAGTGGTAACAATCCGAAGGGTAGAAGTGGTTCTGTAGCATCCAGTAAATAACTTTTATCGGCAAGATTTACTTTAGCAACCAGGTAATTAAAATCACTCATTACCGGATAAAGCTTGTTTACTGTTCCATTATCACGGGTAGAAAGGATAACAGCCTCTACATCTAAACCAGCTGCAGAAAGTGCCGCAATTAGGCTCAGGTTAATATCTGCTACGTTGCCCGATCTGTTTTCTAGTGCTTTTTTAATGTTATCTTCGGCGTATTTTCCGTAATAATTATTCCATTTGATCTGTTTTTTAATGTAATTATAAACGGCTTTTGCTTTATCTAAATCGGTAGTGCTTCCTTTCGTAATTTCTGGAATGAGGTCTTTAAAAACATCTTTCCTTTTCATCTGATCGCCCAGGGTTTTATACGATGACAGTTCATAATCAACATCTTTCCAGGTTTTAGTATAGGAAGTTTTTGCTCCATTCAAATTCTGTACGTCCGAAAGCTCAAAATAAATAGCCGATTTAAAGTTACTGGGCGCGGTCATGTTATCCTCTTCGATAAATGCCGGAATGTTTTTCATCATGTAGTTGATTTTTGAGCAATCGATAGCTACGCCTGAAAGCCTTAAACATTCTTTGCTCAGTTCTGCTTTTTGATCCGTCAGTTTTTGAAATCCACGTAAGGAAACATTGTAATTGTAAATGCCTGGGATGTAAACCAAATATTCGCTAATCACCTTTGGAATGCTGCTTTGAAATTCCCATGTTTTGAAATTAAATAAGTTGGGCGATTTTAACCTATAACTATATTCAATTATAGCGCCTTCTTTGAGGTTTGGAAGCGTAAACTTGGTTAGTCTGGTGTATTTTGACCGGTTTTCAGTGAAAACAGCCTTTCTGTCCATTACGGTTTCTACAAAATTATTGTTTACATAATTAAAAGTAGAAGCTTTTAAATCATTGATCGTTTCTTCGCGAGATTCGTCTTTATAGGTTGGAATAACAATATTAGCTTCCTTAAAGCCTTCTTTATTATAGATTTTGATTTTCACATGGTGCTCAAAAATCAGTTCTAAACTTCCAGTATTATCATCCCTTTGGATAGATGCTGTACCAAACTCTTTTAAAACAATAGCGTTGGCATTACTGTCTAATTTTTTTCTGTCGAATTCGTAATCATCATAAGTGATTGCGCCAAAGTCAAAGTTTTGAGCATGAGTAGTTAATGATAAAAATAGGAGGAATAGTATGGCTAATGTCTTATTCATTTGAGCGTATATAAATTGTCGCAATTTAATCCTACAAACTAACATTCTGAAATAATTTGACAATTAAATTTATAAATTAATAAAGCTGTTTTACAGAACTAATGAAACCTTTTTAGCACTTTTGAAAAAAAAGAATTTGACATTCCGATTCAAATCTAATGTCGCCAATCTCACATCATAAGAAATGAAATTAAATTTAAAGCGCCCATTAGCATTTTTTGATTTAGAAGCTACTGGAATTAATGTTGGAGCCGACAGAATCGTTGAAATAGCGATTTTAAAAGCCATGCCAGATGGTTCTGAACTGGTTAAAACCTGGCGTGTAAATCCAGAAATGCCGATTCCTTTGCAAACTTCGTTAATACACGGTATTTATGATGAAGACATTGCAAACGAGCCTACCTTTAAAACTTTGGCAGCCGAAATTGCCGAATTTATTGGAGAAAGTGATCTGGCGGGATACAATTCGAATAAATTTGATATCCCGATGCTTTTAGAAGAATTTTTAAGAGCTGAAGTAGATTTTGATATGAATAACCGCAAGTTTGTTGATGTACAGAATATATTCCATCAAATGGAGCAACGTACCTTAAAAGCGGCTTATAAATTCTATTGTCAGGAAGATTTAATTAATGCACATGCTGCAGAAGCAGATGTTATTGCCACTTATAAGGTTTTACTTGGACAGTTAGAAATGTACAAAGAAACCGAGTTTGAGAGCAAACAAGGTGTAAAAAGTATTCCCGTTGTAAATGACGTAGATGCACTGCATATTTTTACCAATATTAATAAACCGGTAGATTTTGCTGGTAGATTGGTGTATAATGATAATGATGAAGTGTGTTTCAATTTTGGTAAACATAAAGGTAAAACAACAGCACAGGTATTTTCAGTAGAACCTAGTTATTATGCCTGGATGAAGAATGGCGATTTCCCCTTGTACACAAAGAAGAAATTAGATGAGGAGTGGGCAAAATTCAATGTAAAGAAAAATGAGAACAGGGCAGCACGACCTCAAAATAATACACCTGCCAATAAACCTCAATATCAACAGAAACCTCAACCAAAGACAGAAAAACCTGCACAGCCGATTAATACAGATATGTTGGAGCAGTTGAAAATGAAGTTTGGTAAGTAGATTTTGGTTAATCGGTTAATATTGATTTTTTATTAAAAGATAAGATTACGCTATGCGCAAAGCGCTTTGCCCTAAACTCAAAAAATGAAATCTATAAAAATATTTAGCCTTTTATTGTGTACAGCGTTTTACGCTAATGCGCAGACTACTTTATCAATAGCACCTGAATTTCAAAAAACCTATCAAAAGGAAACGAGAAATATGGACGGAAAACCTGGGAAAAATTATTGGCAAAATATTTCAAAATATGATCTTAATGTAGATTTTAATCCAACCAGCAGGTTGTTAAAAGGTAAGGTTCAGGTAACTTATACCAATAATAGTCCTGATACGCTGAAGCAGATATGGTTTAAGCTTTACCCAAATCTATATAAAAAAGGAACACCAAGAAAGTCAAAATTGGCAGAGTCTGACCTGGGTGATGGAGTTGATATTGAAAAACTGGCAACGAACGGAAAGTCAATCACTGATTTTAAAATTGATGGAACCAATATGACGGTGAATGTTCCTGCGGTTGTTCCTGGCAGAACCATTAGCTTTTCTATAGATTATAGCTATACTTTAAATAAAGGATCGCATATGCGTACAGGTCAGGTAGATGAGGGATCTCATTTCGTGGCTTACTTTTTCCCGCGTATTGCGGTTTATGATGATGTAGACGGGTGGAATAAATTCCCTTACACAGGAGCTGAGGAGTTTTATAACGATTTTGACCAGTTCAATGCTTCAATTACGGTTCCAGGTGGATATGGAGTTTGGGC